>JAUZPH010000087.1 GCA_030706065.1 Bacillota bacterium
TCGGCACTGGATATTTTACTTCGTAAAAATCCTTAGTAAGACTTTTAATGGGTTCTATATAGATGTGTGAGTTTATAATTGAATTTATCACCTTGGAAAAATCGTTGAAGCTTCGATATTTTCTCAGGCGAATACTAAAGGTTTAAATTTCCGCATCTATAGATAAAATTATAGTATAATATTCTGGAAACGTACAGTATTTTATTCACATTCAAGTTGAGCACCGGACTGCAGTAAAAGTATTCTGTAAGAAAAATGAGGCATTATATCCATAAAGATGTACAACTATCCTGTGATATTATATAATTAAGTGTATTCTTGAAGTTGAAGGTAACATTATTTCTTGTTTGATATTAATTTGAGAAATATATCAGAGGGAAATGGAAAAACTAGAAGCTATGAGCAGCAATTAAAGTGGAAGATGGTGTTAATTTTGAGGAAGATTAATTTGGGAATATTTAAAAAGATTTTTTCGGATTTTATAATACCTGTAGCTCTTGCAGTAGTACTGGCAATGCTGATAAACAGGTTTTTAGTGTTTAAAATTTATATACCCTCCCTTTCCATGTCGCCCACTTTGGAAGTGGGTGACCAGTGCTTTGCCACTAAGATATATAATACAAACAACATAAAAAGAGGGGACATAATAGTATTCTATTCCAACGAATTAGGGGAACTTCTTATAAAAAGAGTGATAGGGCTGCCGGGAGAACATGTGGAAATCGACACCGAGGGGAATGTATCTATAAATGCGACTAAGCTCGATGAACCCTATGTGGTTAACAAAACCGCAGTCAGCGACAGGTATGTATTTGATGTACCTGCAGACCATTTCCTTTTTCTTGGGGATAATAGATCTAATTCAAGGGACAGCAGGTTTTGGAAGGATCCGTACATAGACAAAAAGGATATAAAGGGAAAGGCTAGAATAAGGGTGTTTCCATTCAATAGATTCGGGATATTGAAATAATACAGATTCGGAAATTTAAACCTTTAGTATTCGACTGAGAAAATATCGAATCTTCACCGATTTTTTCGAAGGCGACAAATTAGAAAATAAATTTCCGAATCTACAGAGAAAGAGTGGTGAATACCTGGGAGCAGGGTAAGGTGAATATGTTTAATAATAAGAGGTTTAAATATGGTGCCGTTTATGTTGTGGGGGTTATTTTTATAGTGCTTCTTCTGAATACTCTCATTATGAATGCCACCTCCGAGCAGATTTCCTATAATACTTTCGTTGATATGTTGAAAGAAAAGAAGATTGAAAAAGTTATAATACAAAAGGACAGAATTGTTATTACTCCAAAGGAAGCGGACGGCCAACGGAAAAAAACCATGTATACGGGCAATATGAAGGATCCGAGTATTGCAGCTCTGCTGCAGGAGTCCGGGGCACAATATAATACTGATATGCCGGAGACAAACCCTATTATGGATTTTGTGCTGTACTGGATAGCCCCCGTAATAATCTTCATATTTTTAGGAAGGCTGGTTCTGGGCATAATGGACAGACGTGCCGGAGGCGGAGTTATGTCCTTTGGTAAAAATACTGCAAAACTTTATGCAGAAAACAAGACAGGAAAGACCTTCGAAGATGTAGCGGGGCAGGAGGAAGCAAAGGAATCCCTTGTGGAAATAGTGGACTTTCTCCATAACCCGGGCAAGTATACCGAGATAGGTGCAAAACTGCCAAAGGGAGCGCTTTTGATCGGTCCTCCGGGCACTGGCAAAACCCTGCTGGCAAAGGCGGTGGCCGGAGAGGCCAAGGTGCCTTTTTTCTCTCTGTCCGGTTCTGATTTTGTGGAAATGTTTGTAGGCATGGGAGCAGCCAGGGTAAGAGATTTATTTAGACAGGCTGAGGACAAGGCACCCTGTATAATATTTATCGATGAAATAGATGCTATAGGTAAGAGCAGAGATACAAACCCGAGCACCAATGATGAAAGGGAACAGACCTTAAACCAGCTGTTGTCCGAGATGGATGGCTTTGATTCCTCCAAAGGAGTGGTAATACTGGCGGCCACAAACAGGCCGGAAATACTTGATAAAGCCCTACTGAGGCCCGGAAGGTTTGACAGGACCGTCATAGTGGATAGGCCTGATTTAAAGGGGAGGGGGGCAATACTCAAGGTCCATTCAAGAGATGTAAAGATGGTTGATGCAGTAAACCTCTCGGAAATTGCTAAAAGTACTGCCGGTGCGGTTGGTGCAGACCTGGCAAATATAGTAAATGAGGCAGCCTTAAGGGCTGTAAAAAATAACAGAAGAATGGTGGAACAGGAGGACCTGGAAGATGCAGTTGAGATGATTATGGCCGGAAAGGAGAAAAAGGATAGAATCCTCTCTCCAAAGGAGAAAAGGATAGTTGCCTTCCATGAGGCCGGCCATGCGTTGATTTCCGCACTGCTTGAGAATACAGCACCTGTTCATAAGATAACAATTGTCCCAAGAACCATGGGAGCTCTCGGATATACGATGCAGCTTCCTGCAGAGGAGAAGTATCTTGTGTCCAGGGAGGAGATGTTTGATCAAATAACGGTTCTCCTTGGAGGAAGAGCTGCTGAGGAGATAGAGTTCAACCTTGTTTCCACCGGTGCGGCCAATGATATTGAAAAGGCAACGGAATCTGCCAGAAGTATGGTATCAATATACGGAATGACGGACCGTTTTGATATGATGGCGCTGGAGTCGGTGAGAAACAGATATCTGGATGGTTCGGCGGTCCTGAACTGCTCGGAAACTACTGCGGCGGCAATCGACGATGAGACCTTGAGTATAATCAAGGAAAGCCACAATAAAGCCAAAAAGTTGCTTTTGGATAATCGGGAACTCCTGAAATCCATCGCGGAGGCGCTGATTGAAAAGGAAACTCTCATCGGAGAAGAATTTATGAGCATGGTGGAGAGCGGCAGGCTTCGGACCAAAAGTCCGGCCTATGATGCGCAAATAGGAGAGAATTTAAGTTAAGTGGGGTATGTGACATGGAACACAGCGATTTAGCCAAAGAAAAGGAGCAGGCAATAAATGAGAGCCTGCAGAATGAGTATGAACGTAATATTGAAGAGGAAAGACTTGAATATGCCAGGGAAGTTATTAAGGGAGAAATACTGAACTATATATCGAAAAGAAAAGAATTCAGTCAATACATCCTTGATTATAGAAAAGATGCCCTGGATGAATACAAGGATGACGAGGATAAGGTAGCGGAGTACTTCGATCACGAGAGGTTTGTGAAGGAAGAAGCTTTTAAGACTATAGACAGGAGGCTCAAGGAGCTGCTCATACTTGAGAATTCCCCCTATTTCGGCAGAGTTGATTTTTCAGAAGCCGGGGAGGAAGAAAGTGAAACAATTTATGTGGGCAGGTTTGGAGTAACTCCGGAGGGGACCTACGAGCCGCTGGTGGTGGACTGGAGAGCGCCAATAGCTGCAATGTTTTACAGTGGAAAACTGGGAAGGGCTGTTTACAGCGCTCCCATGGGCGAAGTTGAGGTAGACATAAAACTGAAGAGACAGTATGTGATTAAGCGGGGACATCTTATTGGTATGTTTGATAGTGCTGTGGATATAAAAGATGACATACTTCAGATGGTGCTCAGTGAAAATACTTCCCAGAAGCTGAAGGATATCATAATGACAATACAGGAGGAACAGGATAATATTATCCGACAGCCCCGGGAAAAGACAGTTGTCGTAAATGGTGTTGCCGGAAGCGGCAAAACCACCATAGCGCTTCACAGGGTGGCCTATCTCCTGTACAACTACAGGGATAAGCTTCAGGATAAAGTTTTGATTTTAGGGCCTAACAGTATATTTATGGAGTATATCTCCATGGTGCTGCCCAGCCTTGGAGAATCAGGAGTGAAGCAGAGGAGCTTCAAGGATTATGCCATGGAAATTCTAAAGCTTGATTATATAATGCCTTTCAAGGATTACATGGAAGCAGTGATGCAGGGAGAAGATGGCCTTATAAAGGATATACTGTACAAGAGTTCGGAGAGCTTTATTGAAAAGCTGGATAAAAAGGCTTTGGAACTCGATGAGGGCTATTTTCAGATAAAGGATGTATACCTCTTTGATACCCTTGTTATAAGCGCCTCAGAAATCCGTGAACTGTTCCAAAAGCATTATTCAAGTATGCCTCTTTTTAGAAGAAGTAAGAAGGTAAGAAGAATAATATTCAGCAGGATAAAGGATGTTAGGGATGATATTTTCAGGTCTCTTCAACGGGAGCATAAGAAGAGGCTTGCGGAGATGTCTCCGGGAGAACTCAAGGCCAATGAAAACCATTTGGAGTTCATGAGAAAAAACAAGATCAGAGAACTGATAAGGGCTGTACTGGATACAAAGGAAGGGTTAAAGTGGCTTGCCAATCCGTCTTTGTTGGAAACCTACAGTAATATAAATGGAGACAAGGAACTGATTTATGACGATCTGGCGCCTCTTCTCTACTTAATGCTGAAACTTGAAGGTAATATGCGGATGGAGGATATAAGGCACGTGGTTATTGATGAAGCCCAGGATTACAGCACCCTCCAGTTCAAGGTAATAAGAGAACTGACGGGATGTTCTTCTATGACGGTGGTAGGAGATGTAAATCAAAGGCTGCTGCCGTATGAAGGCACTATACCAATGACCAGGCTCGAAGATATACTTCCGGAGCTGGATATTGAACACTACGGCCTGGAGAAAAGCTATAGGTCAACAAGAGAGATAATGGAGTATGCCAACAGATTCTTAGTGGAAGACAAGATAGTCCCTCTCGTAAGAAGCGGGGAGGCTGTAAGAGTAATTGAATACTCTGACTACAGCGGACTTAAGGCAGTGCTTGGAGATTGCATCAATGTGTTGAAGAAGAAGGGCTATGAGAACATAGCGGTTATTTCAAGAGACTTGAAGACTGCCGGTGAATTGGGTGGTTTTATAAGGGAAGACCTCAATATAAAGATAGTTGATGATGAAGAACTGATTTTTTCCGGCGGAACAGTACTTATGCCTTCCTATTACGCAAAAGGCCTCGAATTTGATGCGGTTTTAATTATTGAGGAGCTGACTGAAAACGAGCCGAGAGAAGCAAAGGTCAATTATGTCATGTGCACAAGGGCACTGCATGAGCTTATAGTACTAAAAAGGAAGAGATAATGAACGAAGAACACGGTTTGGCGACCGTGTTCTTATTTTTGCTCTGTTTATGATAGTGTTGAGATTAGGTATATTAATTGACAATGGACATTTGACAATTGATAATTCATGATGAAATCCAGCAAAGCTGAATTTCTTTAATTTAGGATTTTTATTAGCATGGCTAATAAAAATCATCCTTAATTGTCCATTGTCCATTATCAATTGTCAATTAAAAAATACCATGGTTTTCAACACTGTTGTTTAACATAACTCTATTTTTGGAGCTAACTCCCCAAATCTATTTTGTATAGAGTATTCAAACATTTTTCTTCAGACCGCTTAATATGGGAATCAGATATGGTTAATAATCTTGTGCCTATCAGCATTGAACAGATATATGTAAAGACTGCATCTTTTGGAGAGACGGCAGTATTTTCGAGGTTTCCGCACCTCTGGCAGAGCTTGAAAATTTCTTTTAATCCTTCAGATAGCTCCTTCGGAACAAAAGAGAGGTTGTCCAATTTGTGTATTAAACTTCCATAGGGAGTTACCTTGTACTTTAATCTCATTACAGGATGAATTATGGATAGAAAGTATCTGACAATCCCTTCAAGATACTTTTGACAGTACAGGATCACATAATTACCGCTGCAGTTCAAGTTACATATCTCTATTTCATCACGGGCACATTGAAGCGGAGTCATAATATCCTTCATGCTGTCATGAGGGTGGCTTGGAATCAATAAGGACTGTAATTCCCAAAGAGGCGCTGAATCGTAATTTATATTGTTCTCAATTTCCTTGACTATTTCCTCGAGTTTTATAAGTATATCATGATTCAGGACAAGTGAAGAAAGTATTTCTGTCTCACGGCAGTACCCCTGCATAGCTGCGCCTCCTTCTATTTGAAATAAAAATTTAATAATATTAAAATACATATTAAACAAGACCTCTTCAATTTCTATTTTACTATAATATAAATAAAGTTCAATATTATTCTACAAAAAAGCCAAAATTTTTACGTTAATATTTTTATGTATTGAATATCCTAACCAGTAAATGTACAATTTATAAAAAGAGAAAAATTATATCAGTTGAGGAGTGATAACATGGCGTATCTACCCTGTGAAAAAAGATATGAAAATATGAAGTATAAACGCTGTGGTAAAAGCGGTCTAAAGCTTCCTGCCGTATCTCTGGGCTTCTGGCACAATTTCGGAGGCGGAAGTGCCTTTGACAATATGAATGAAATGGTAAAGACGGCCTTTGATGCGGGTATTACACATTTCGACCTGGCAAATAACTACGGACCTCCTGCCGGTTCTGCAGAAGAGAACTTCGGGAGAATTTTGAGAGATGATTTCAGGGACTACAGAGATGAACTGATAATTTCTACAAAAGCAGGCTATTATATGTGGCCGGGTCCCTATGGAGACTGGGGTTCAAGGAAATACCTCATCTCCAGCCTTGATCAGAGCTTAAAGAGAATGAAACTGGACTATGTTGACATATTCTATCATCACCGTCCGGATCCGGAGACACCTCTGGAGGAAACCATGGGTGCCCTGCATGATATTGTCAAGCAGGGAAAGGCACTATATGTAGGAATATCCAATTACAGCGCAGAGGATACCAAGAGGGCTGCAGAGATTCTTAAGAGTATGGGCACCCCGCTTACTATCCATCAGCCAAGATATTCAATGCTGGACAGATGGATAGAAAAGGGCCTGCAGGAGGTTCTTCAGGAAGAGGGGATGGGCTCCATAGCCTTCAGTCCGCTGGCGCAGGGACTGCTCACTACAAAGTACCTGGGAGGAATTCCACAGGATTCAAGGGCAGGAGGAGGTTCGGTATTTTTAAGGAGCGAGTCGATAACCGAGGACCTGCTTTCAAAGGTACGGTCACTGAACAAGGTCGCGGAAGAACGGGGCCAGACTCTGGCTCAAATGGCATTGTCCTGGGTGCTGAGGGGCGGAAGGGTGACCTCGGTACTTATTGGTGCCAGCAGGCCCTCACAAATTTCGGAAAATGTAAAAATAATTGAAAAGCTGGATTTCAGTGATGATGAACTGAACAGGATTGAGGATATTTTAAAGGGATAGAATTATGTATAGGTGGGTGGTACGTCCGCCCATTTATAATTTAGAGAAACATGTAATATAATATATCAAGACATAATGTGTGATATGTAAAAATAAATTAATAAAAAAGAGATGGTGAGGTTTATGAAATTATCACTTGACGGAAAATGGGAAATGAGACGGGTGGATATCGATGAGTGGGTCTGTGGAACTGTGCCGGGATCTGTGTACAATGACCTGCTGAGTAACGGTTTGATGGAGGATCCATATTACAGGGACAATGAATATAAGATTATGGAAATCAGCAGCTTTGATTATGAATACCGAAGGGAATTTGAGATAGGTACCGAGGAGCTTAACGAGGACCTTCTGGTGCTGCACTGCTGCGGCATGGATACTCTGGCTGATATATACATAAACGGCAGGATACTGGGAACAACGGAAAACATGCACAGAACCTATGAATTTGATATAAAGAATTTTGTGAAAGCGGGTTCCAACACTATAAGGGTGTTATTCCACTCTCCTGTGGCATATATCACAAAGAAAAACGAAGAAAGATATCTGTGGGGTTCCGACAGCACATGTATAAACGGAATGTCTCATATCAGAAAAGCCCACTGCATGTTTGGCTGGGACTGGGGTCCAAAGCTGCCGGATATGGGCATATGGAGAAGTATCTCAATACTCGGTTTTGATACAGCCAGGCTGGAGGAGGTATATTTGACCCAAAGGCATTCTGAAGGCTCTGTAAAGTTGAAGGCCAGGGTGACTCTGAAAAAGTTTCGTGAGGAAGAATGCAGTATAAAGGTGAGAGTAATATCGCCGGAGGGCTGTGAAATCCATGATGAAATTACTACCTCCGGAATTGAGGAAAACCTTGAACTCCAAATTGAGAAGCCTAAGCTGTGGTGGCCCAGAGGCTATGGAGGACAGCCTCTATACAAGGTCGTAGTTGAAGTATATGGCAAAGAGGAGAAGCTTGACTCCAGGGAATACAAGGTTGGACTTAGAACTGTGAGGGTAAGGCAGGAGGATGACCAGTGGGGAAGATCCTTCTGTTTCAATGTAAACGGAGTGGATATCTTTGCCATGGGAGCGGATTATATTCCCGAAGATAATATTCTGGCAAGATGCAGCCCTGAAAGAACAGAAAAGCTTATCAGGGATTGTGCTGCCGCCAATTTCAACAGCATCCGTATCTGGGGCGGGGGGTATTATCCGGAGGATTACTTCTACGATCTCTGTGACAGATATGGAATACTGATCTGGCAGGACTTTATGTTTGCCTGTGCGGTTTACGAGCTGACAGAGGAATTCAAAAACAATATAGTGGAAGAAATAAAGGACAATGTAAGAAGAATACGGTACCACGCATCCCTGGGTCTGTGGTGCGGAAACAATGAGATGGAATCCGGCTGGGAATCCTGGGGCTTTCCGAAGACTCCTCAGCTCAAGGCGGATTATATAAAGCAGTTTGAGTACTTAATGCCGGAGCTTATGAAGGAGCTTGATCCGGAAACCTTCTATTGGCCTTCCTCACCTTCATCTTTCGGCTCCTTTGACCGGCCAAATGATGAAAACTACGGTGATATGCACGACTGGAGCATCTGGCATGGAAGGATGCCCTTTACGGATTACAGAAACAGGTTCCCCAGGTTTATGTCGGAGTTTGGAATAGAGTCCTTCCCAAGCTTGAAAACAATAGAGTCCTTTACACTGCCGGAGGACAGGAATATCTTTTCATATGTGATGGAGAATCATCAGAAGTGTGCCAGCGGCAATGAGAATATATTGTATTACATGTCCCAGTATTACAAATTCCCCAAGGACCTGGAAAAGCTTATTTATCTCTCACAGATTGTACAGGCGGAAGGCCTGAGGTACGGGGTAGAGCACTGGAGGCGCAACCGCGGAAGATGTATGGCGGCGGTATACTGGCAGCTCAACGACATCTGGCCGGTGGCTTCCTGGTCCAGCATAGATTATTACGGAAGGTGGAAAGCCCTCCATTACTGTGCCAGAAGGTTTTTCGCACCGGTGCTGCTTTCTGCCTTTGAAGAGGATACCCGTGTTTCACTGCATGTGACCAACGAAACCATGGAGCCGGTGAGCGGCAAGCTTATCTGGAACCTGAGGAATGGGAGTTCAACCATTGTTGTAGGGGCAATAACGGATATTGATGTGGAGCCGCTGTCTACAGGAAAGTTCTTTGAAAGGGACTTCGGAGATTTTGTGGATACCGAGGAGAAGAGAAGACAGTACTACATTGAGTATAAGTTTGTTATGGATGACAAGGAAGTGAGCGGCGGGACGGCTCTGTTCATAAGGCCCAAGTATTATGAACTTCAGAATCCGGAAGTACAGTGTAATGTGGAGGAACGGGCAGAGGATTTTCTGATAAAGGTCAGTGCTTCGCAGCTTGCAAAAGGGGTTGAATTGTCCTTTGAAAGCTATGATGCCGTATTCAGCGATAATTATTTTGATATCTGCGGCGGTGAAACAATAGAAGTGGCCGTCAGTAAAGACCAGTTTCCAGAAGAAACAGATTATGATAAAATTAAGAATGACTTGATAATAAAATCGCTGTATGACAGCTTTTAAAAAGGCAGTCAACTTTAATAACTCTATTTGTGTAAGGAGTTTAACCGGCTGTGAATAGCTGGAGAGGACGGAAAGGGAGTTTATATGTATCCATTGAAGTTTAAAAGTGTTTATTTCGAAAAGATATGGGGCGGCAGGGATTTGGAGAAGTTCAAGGAAGACCTGCCTGCCGGAGATATAGGAGAAAGCTGGGATGTAGCCTGCCACCCCCATGGTACGAGCATTATAGCCAACGGAGAATTTAAGGGTATGAGACTGGATGAACTTATTGCACAAGAGGGAGAAGAGGTGGTAGGGACAAGAATTTCAAAGGAAGGCTTTCCGCTGCTTCTCAAATTGATAAATTCCAACGACAAGCTTTCCATACAGGTTCATCCGGATGACGAGTACGGCTACAGAGTGGAAAAGGAGCCCGGTAAAACGGAGGCCTGGTATGTCATGGATGCAAAAGAAGGAGCATCTCTGATTGTCGGTGTTAAGGAAGGGTGTACAAAGGAACAGTTTAAGGAGGCCATCGAGGAAGGAACTCTGGAAAAGTACATGAATAAGGTGGATATCCAAAAGGGAGATATATACTTTATAAAGAGTGGCCTGATGCATGCCATCTGTGAAGGTGCAATAATTGCCGAGATACAGCAGAACAGCGACACTACCTATAGAGTCTATGACTACAACAGGGGCCGTGAGCTTCATGTGGAAAAGGCGCTGGATGTAGTGGACTTGAATCTGGTGGGCAAAAAGAGTGTCGGGTTAAAGCTTGAATTTGAGGGCTGTAACAAGACCTACCACTGTCTGGCGAAGGAATTTTCGCTGGAAGTGTATGAAGTGTTCAGCTCCTTCGTAGAGGAAAGCGATAAGGAAAGATTCTATATCTTCACCTGTACGGAAGGCGGCGGAGTAATCAATTACGCCGGCGGCACCGAAAATATAAAACAGGGTGAAAGTGTAATCATTCCTGCAGCTCTTGGAAGCTACAGCTTCGTGGGAGCCATGAA
>JAUZPH010000088.1 GCA_030706065.1 Bacillota bacterium
CCGGCTAACATGACATAGGTACTCTGATTAGTATTATCAAGAGCCAGCGCTTCCTTCAGCAATGCCTTTGCCTTGTCCTCCTGTTTTGCATCTATATACAGCTCTGCCAGCTTCAATCTCGAATCAATATTTTTTCTATCGATGCTATTTGCTTTTTCCATTGCCACTATGGCTTTTTCAGTATTACCTTCCTTTATATACTTATCTCCAAGACTTACGTTGTATTTTGCCCTAAGAGGCGCTGCCCAACCGGTAGCTATTCCCGTTCCAACAATTAAAATAACCACTAACAGACAGGCGATGATAGGAATTGCCTTAGAGCTCTTTCTCCTGACAGTTATTTTGGGATTATCCTCCGGTCCTCTGCTTACTTCAACCTGATTAACAGGATTTACTTTGTGTCCGCAGATTGTACAGAATTGAGCTCCTTCATTTAGTTTTTGTCCGCAGTTTTTACAATACATGTGTATCCCCCTCTTTTTAATCTTTAGTTTGCATTGCAAATGACCGGAGCCTCGAGCTTTGAATGGCTTTCAGAGCCTAATCGAATCTAGTCCTCTTTCCATTTCAGATACAGAAATTCCGATTACTTCAATACCCTAAGTATAATTACTGCATCTTCATAAGTCAAACAGTGAAAAGTGAAAGGAGATACCTCCAAAAAGTAAAACCTTGAGACTTTCTGCAAATACTGAAACCGCCGGTTATCCACGGGGTACCGACATACAATATTGATATCAGCTGCGAGAGCGTTTGCGAAACTCAAGTATACCCGCGTAAAATACAAAAAGGCCCATGGCCAGCCCATAATAAGCAGACGGGGAAATTCCTGTTTCCAACGCCGCCTTTTGGGGATTCTCCGTATCATAATATACCTCTACTTCTCTGCCAAAATAATATTTATCAACTGCTGCCTTTGCTTCATCATAGTTCATGGAGAGTCCCTCTGCAGTTGTAATTGAATGTCCGATATACCTTCTATCTCCTACCATGTACTCATATTTTATCTCTGCATCATATTCCTCTGAGCCATAAACAACCATCGATGAAATTATCTTACCTTTGCCGGTCTCCCAGTTGTTTGAAAAGTACCCTTCCACTGCCGCCATAATACTTAATATCAAGAGTATAATTCCAACAATTATGGCTCCCCATGAACTTTCTGATTCTGAAGACTCCATATCTTCTCTCCTTAATTTATGACATTAAAAAGGTATTGATATGATTATATTATACATTCATTCCCAGGCATAGGCAACGATCAGGATATCTATACCGCTATAATGAAAAAAGACTCCCGTTCTTTCCTCTTATATTCCAAATATTATTGTTTAGTAAATATGATTATTTTTGCACAAAAAAACTCCTGTGAAGGAGTTATCTCTTTCACAGGAATTTCTTTATTTATAACTCAATCCCCTGAGATATGCTTATTATTTCTGTTTTTTTCGTACCATCCAGGCTCTCCAGATATATCTCAAGACTTTTATGCCACTCCTTCTCACTTTCAGTTCCATAGTCAGTATCCCAAACCTCTTCATTTGAAATGCTTTTAATCAATAAAGCTATCTCAACAATGTCCAGGGCTTTGAAAACTTCAATAAATTCATCGCCAAATATGCAATCGGCACTTAATACATCAATCAAATCCTCCAAGCTGTGAACTTTTCTTCTGATAATCCCTATTTTATCTTCTACCCTGCAGCAGTCCCTTATCTCTTCCGTTATAGTCCTGAAGCTGCTGTTGTCCAGTCCTTTTCCGTCATTATATCTGACTGTCTCTTTCTCCGCCCTGACCAAAGTAATAAATATATTTTCCAGAGTGTCAGTTTCAAGGTTTCTTTTTATTTCCGGTATTATGCTGCAGACTGTTCCGTTTATATATTCAGTAAGCTTATTATCCTGAATTTCAAGCTCCTCACAAAGCTTTTGTGCAGCCATAAAGATCACTTCTTCAAGTTCCCTTTGAGGTAAGTTCTCCAGAATGCCTTTAATAAATATTCTGTCCACTTTGGTTATCTCAAGGGACCTTCCCCCTTTTCCTGCCAGAATTCTTCCCAGGCAGTTGGTAAGAACCAGCACAAAAATATTTATGAGCATATGATCAAAGTTTTTGTGAAACCCTTTTGATAAATCCCTTATTTCCGTGCTATCAAAGTATGAACAGAATTTATTTTCAAGAATTACCTTATTCAAATAATCCTCAATATATTCAACACCGACCAGCTGCCCCTCATCAAGACCCAGGGGATAATCTATTGATGCCGGTGCATCATGACTGGCAAACCGTGGGTCATAGTCTCTAAAAAATAATGGAATTCCATGCTCAAGAGTATCTATATAGGCATAGTTTCCTGTATCCAGCCTGGTTTCCATCACAAGGTTATACAGCACCTGGCATTCAATCACTTTAGCTTTTAGTATTTTTTCCCCCTGGGCAAATAAACTCCTCATATCCTTCTTTTTAATGAGGGCTATACTTTCATTTAACGTTGGTTGGCTTTTTAAAAATAGCCCTATGGTATAATAAACCGACAGCAGTATCTGCTCTGCGATTTCCACCCTGACGGAAGAGCTTTCATTCCTTGTATAGTAACCTGCCGTCTCTGTGAATATATCTATTATTTGAAGTTGAATACTCTCAATATCTCTTGAGTACAATAACCCTTTGGAATGGAGCACACGGAGAAGGGATTCAAAATAATGCTCGCTGCTCAATAAATCTTCTGAAATCTGTTCTTTAAGTTCAATGAAATGATCCATTATTCTTCATCCCCTTCCATTTCTTCCTCCAAAGCTTCATCAACCTCCAAATAATCAACCACTCCATACTTTACATTATGGGCCAAGGTATCCAGGTATTTATATCTCAGAAGCTCCAGATCCCCCTGGCATTTATTATCAAAACACTCCTTCATAAAATCAATGAGCTCATCGTCGCTTATCCCATCCATTGTTTCATTTTTATAATGATAAAAGGTTTCTATAAGTTCATCTATGGTTTCAACATAATTGTATTGTGAAATATAAGGAGAATCACAAAACCTCATAATGAGCCTGGTTATTATCTCACCCCCGAATTCCACTCTGCCGCTGCTGCTTAAAGCCTCACTTCTCGTACTTAAAATGATTTTGATATCATTATCCGAAAGTCTTAATCCATACTCCAGGGTAACTTCGTTAATCTGCTGAATTTCTGCAAAAGCCTGTCTGGCTATTATTGAATCAGGAATAGATATAAGAAAATTTTTCACAAATTAACCCTCCAAACTTTTTAAATTTCCTCTTGACTTTTTATTTTGAATGTGATATGATATAATTAGGTAAGTATGTTAATGTGTCTATATCTTTATAATTTTATCATTTTCTTCGCTTAAAATCAATAATATTTTTATTCATATTTGTTTAATGGAAAAACCCCCGGCATTGCTGCCGAGGGTTTTATTGTTGCAGATTAATTCGGACACTTTATTGAAAATCTTGAAAAAATGTCAGAGATGTTAAGCTGTTCGCTGCCATTATTTTATCATAGACTCGATAATCTTAATCATATCATCCTTCGGGATACTGTCAGAATAAAAATAATAATTTCCGCCATTATAAGCCCAATTTGCAGAGACTGTTGAATTTTCACTGCCAGACGTAAATGTCAAAGAAACGTCGGTTCCCTTTACCTTGACGCTGGTAAACTGAACGGATGCTGTTGCCCCGGGATCACTTATACCGGCACCTGAACTTCCGGTGCTTCCTCCAAAACTCACTGCAGTACTGCCGCTGATAGCACTTCCACCGGAACTTACGGTAGTATTGCTGCTTACGGCACTGCTGCTGTTGCCGCTGGCTTGCGGTGTATCTGTCCTGAGTGGAGTATCTGAAGGTTTTTCAGCAGCATTTGGTGCTATTGCAGGCTGTGACGGACTATAACCGGGCACTGACTGAGGCGTTGCATCCGGAGGTGTGGGAGGAACAAGAATGCTGCCTTTTCCGGAATCGGCGGAACTTCCACCAGTACTTTCGGGAGAACCCTTCTCCGCAGGTTCCGGCATTGGCATTGGAGCCGGTTGAGCCTTTACTTTTTCTTCCTCTGTCATATATTTTGTTACGTTAATACTGATCATCTTTTTATCGGTGTTGCAATATACCAAAGTGTACATATATGGCCGACTTCCGTCCTGGTTCATACTTAGTAATTGTGATGATGCTTTACTGAACCCATCCGGCAGCCATGAAGGCTCAGCTATTTGGAATTTTAAACCCGTTGATGCCTCATTCACATCCGCATCCTTGGTGAAAGGGTTATAAATTTCTGCGGTACCGGTTTTAACATCTCTTCCTGCAGAATCCTGTGGTGCTCCAGGAGCAACTAAAGATGTTGCGGAACCTTGCCCGTGGCTGTAAGCCAAAATTTCACCATTATTCTTTGAAGAGATGAAATTTTTAATTTCCAGACCGGAAACGGCAATCAAAACGCATGCAGCTGCTGTGGCGGCAAAATAGGCCTTGCGGCTTTTCGGCTTTATTGGCTTCTTCTCCGGATCAAACCTGCATTCATCAACTTCCTTTATCTTATCCCAGACTTCCGGTGTTTCACTTTCTATGGACTTCTTAATATTGTCAAGAATATCTCTTTCACTTATATCCGACATAATTTTCCCTCCTTGCATAATCTTATCTGTTTTACTTATCCTATCTCAAGATACTTACTCATCTTTTTAATTGCTCTCCGGTATTTCCAGAGTACTGTTCCAAGGGGAATATCCGTTATCTTTGCGATCTCCCTGTGTTTAAGATCCTTAACGGCATGAAGGAGCACTATCTGCCGTTCCTGTTCATCCAGTATAGAAAGGGTCTCTCTAAGTATTATTGAATCGATACTTTTCTGCATATGATCGATGCCGTCGGACTCCACAGCCTCAAGCTCTTCCACCTGTGTTTCATGTCGGCTGCTTCGTATAATTGAAATTGCTGTATTCCTTGCAATGGTCAATATCCACGCCCTGCCGTTTGTTCCCGGCTTATAGGTACCGGCGGCAAGTTTAACCCTTACGAAGGTGTCCTGCAGTACATCCTCGGCAAGGGGTCTGCTGCGCAGTATGGAAAGAGCAAGTCCAAAAACCGCCGGCCCCAGGTCTCTATACAATTTTTCCAGAGAGTCTAAATTCCCCTTTGAAGTTTCTATTATAAGTTTGTCATAATCCACGTGTCTCACGCCCCTTCTAACAATATAACGCAGGAGTTCTACATTTTATTGGCGGTTTTATATAAAAATTCATGATTTTTTCAATATAAATTGCATATTCCTTGGGTACTAAAAAAGGGAAAGTCCGCGGCTTCCCCTCAGTTTATATTTTCGTCATTCTCAGTAAAAAATTAATAGTGTCACGTTATATTATCATTTATAAATGGTTTAACCCGAGTAAGAATATTAGACTGCACGGCAGGCAGTGAAAGAAACAACGGTATTCTGTCGGACGATTATTAATAAAAAATGAAGGGATTTTCACATAAACGAAGAAATATAGTTTTATCAAAATTTTCTTCAAATATACGAGCAGCTGTGAAGCAGAAAACAGACATGAAAGGATGGTAATTATGGAATGGAAAGAGGCGTTTCCTTCGGACAGGCAGCCCACCATGAAGGAAATAGAAGATTATATAGGCGGTGAGGCAAAGGAATTATGGCAGTTGCTTATGCAGTATATGGACACAGCATACAAGTCAAAGCCTAAAATGTCCTACAGCGCTTGTTCCGGAAAACCAGGCTGGAATATAAAATTCCAAAAGAGCGGACAATCTTTCGGTACTTTGTACCCGGAAGAAAATGCCTTTTCGGTTTTTATCGTAATCAGTTACAAACTGGATCGGGTAATGGAGGATATACTGCCCTTTTTAAGCACCGATATGGCTGAGATGTACAGAAAAGCGGGAGAATATATGAAACTTGGTAAATGGATGATGTTTCAAATAAAGGATCAGACAGGTGTAGATGATTATAAAAAATTGATGTCGGTAAAGATGTCCTCTAGGAATGCATGAAGTTACGCAGCAGCTACCGAATCTGCTGTACATGCTGTATTGCAGGCTAAATATATGTATCAAGGCCTGAATAACGCTATGTAACAAAATTGTGGTAGGTGGATTTCATGGACAAGCCATGCATCCCACCTACCACGTTTTTATAACAGAGCTCTAGTTAGGATTAATTTTATATTCAGCTGTTACAGGTGGAGGAATACAAACCTTCATTATCCAGCAGTCTCTTTTACTTTTCTGCAGATTTATAACCATATAGCCTCTTCTATGGCTTGTCTTCCTCCGGATTCGGCACTGTCCAGGCTAACCAGCCTTCCCAGCCTCTCATCGAAGGGCTTCTCTTCCTGGTCCGCACCATTTATTTTTAATTCGGCCTCAATTCCGGCTGCAATTGAATCAATGTTTTCTATCTTTACTTCTTCCAGCTTTATAGTATCTTCCGACTGTTTTTTCTTGTCCCCGAGCATTTGGAGCAAAAGTTCATTGTTTACACCGCTTTTCAGTACCAGGGATATTTCCTTTAAGGAAAAACCTATATTCTTTAAATCCAGTATCAGATTCAGCTTTTTGATCTGGTCTTCTCCATAGTATCTGTAATTGCTTGACGGATCCACATATTCAGGCTTAAACAGGCCGATCCTGTTGTAGTGCCTTAAAGCCTTTATAGAGGTACCGCACAGGCCTGCAATTTCTCCTATCTTTAACATGCAGCTACCCTCCGTCCAATATATTTTTCTTATCAATAATATTATATCACGAACCGTTCATCCAGTAACTTTTCAATCTGCTCAAAGCTTATTCCGAAGCTTTCAGCGATATCTTTAGCGTAGCTCAAGCCCTGCGGCGGTGCTTCCATAACCTTGTAGGTGCGCATATAGGATTCCGCACCGGAGCTGTCCTGCTGTTTCCGGGTGCCGGCTACCAGGCTCCTTATTACCCCCTTTCCCCTGCAGCAGCTGTTTACTTTGTCAAGTTCCAAAGCCAGTTCGTGCAGATGGGTTGCAAATATTGCTTTTGCATCCAGGTACTTCAGCCCGGTAACGATATCCCTGCTCATATACAGGCATTCCCCAGGGCTTGTACTGGAAAGAGATTCATTCAATACTATAAGGCTGTACTTTGTGGCGCAGTTAAAAATCTGCCTCAGTCTTTCAGCTTCTTCTCCCAAACGGCCATAATCCGTATCCTTTTTTTCTTCGGAAGTAAAATGGGTATATATATTGTCTACGGGGCTAATATCAGCGGAGGATGCCGGTACATACATTCCTGCCTGGGCCAGCACCTGGATTAGTGCTGCGGCATTGATATATGTGGTTTTCCCGCCGCTGTTTGGCCCTGTTAAAATAAATATGCTTCCCTCTTCATCAAAATCCAAATCATTTTGCACTATGCACCTTAACCTGTCCTCTTGTGACTTCAAGGCAAGATTGATATTATACAGCCCCTGCATGCTTAATACTCTTTTTTCTTTTTCATGAATCTTTGGCCTTGTCATGGGAAGTCCTGCACGTTTAAGCCTTTGAATCAGGTTTACACTCCCGACAAAGAACAATAGCTCGCACCTAAGTTCAACAAAGAATTTTGAATAGGTATTTGTGTACCTGTATATTATAGTTCTCAGTGGGCTTATAGTATTTTTCATGATCCTGTCCAAATCGGAAATCAAGGATAGTTGAAGGGCAGTACTGTCAATTCTAACAAGAGACCCGGAAGCTTCTTCAAGTTCTTCAAGTATTCTCTCCTTTAAGCCGCCCTCCTCACTGGGATGAAATTCATATATACTTTCGAATTCACCATTGTTTCTCATAAGCCTGTTCAAAAATGGTGCCCTTGTATACCTGCTGTCATTCACAGAAATAAAGGTGGCCTCCATGGGCCTGAGGTCACTATCCAGGTTTATTCCCAGAGTTATGCTGGCAGGCTTTACATATTCGTTTTCTTTTTTCGTTTCCACATCTGGATAAACACCGGTGAACTTATCCGAGAGTTTCAGTATTTCATCCCGCAGCAGACAAAGGCCTTTGGATTTTATTTTGTCGGAGATCCTTAGTATTATCTCCCTGGCTCTGCTTATACAGCTGCCATAAAGGTCCGTCTCCCTGAAGCTCTTTACCAGCTTCAGCACATCCGGAGTTGTTACACTCTCCGATCTGGAATATGCCTCAACCTCACAGGCTATGGCAAGTATGCTTCTGACGCCTGATTCAACCTCCGGGCAGCATATCATGTCGTCAATGATATCCTGACGGTAATGAATCACTTCCACATCTTCGCACATCTCTGTAAACAGCGATTTTACATATTCTCTGTATACTCCGGTAACACTGTACTCATTTACCACACTATCAAGCCCTATATCTCTGCAGCTGTCCTCACTTAATCCGTCTTTCCTTTTTCGTGCATCCCTGCAAGCCTCATCCGGCCATAAAAGATTAACCTTCCCGAGAAAATCCGCAGTTCTCATCTTTTCATCTCCCCCCAAAAATTATCATGTGATGTTTTTCATGAGCATCCATATCTTAATTATAAAGTGTGCCATAAGGGGAGGGTCAATGGGTTATAGCTCTAAAGATGAATTGTTACATCTTCAATTATAATTTATATCTACATTATTGGCAGTTATTGTATGACACCCAACAGTAATATAAGCTGTAGGAAAAGCTCTTTGATACCCACTCTTTTAATAACCGTAGTAAAGTGATAGAATATACTAAATGACCACAAATTCCATCATCTTCACATCAAGAGTTACTTCTGGTATCAGCGGTTTCTTTTTAAAAGGAGTGTTTCACTTGGATTTTCATAAAGTCAGTTCAATAAGGCCGGAAATATGGAACAGAAAAATCATCAATGCCTACTGGATTGTGTCCTTGATATATATCATAGGGCAGTTTTTAATATTTCTGCTTAGGTTGCGTTACCTTCCGAATGAACCGGAGAATAACTACATTATCAGATATGTGGCCAGACCGGATATAGTGATTTTAATAATTTTGTTGTTTACAGAGTTGTATTTCAGGCACATAAAGAAACATCATGAATATTTGATTATAATATCTGCCATGCTGATTGCCTACACAATGTTGATTTTCATCAGTCCCAGGATCAAGGGTGCTCAGATTGTTCTTATTCTTCCAATATTAATATCCATTTTCTATTTCACCAAGAAGATTATGATATATACATGTGCTGCCAGTTCAGCAGTATTAACCATCCTTTATATAGCCTCTCCATATCAGAGAGAATATATATCGGTCTTCGAGTTCGTTTTAATCATTCTGATGCTGGTGGCTGTAGCCATAATAGGTGTAGGTATATTGGACAAGGGCACTGAAATGATGAAGAACCTTGAAAAGCTTATTTATTCCGAAGAACAACTGATGATAGAAAACAGGATTATGGATAAGCTATCAAAGGCAGATGCACTGACAGGCTTGTATAATCATAAAACCTTTCATGAATATATTGATACCGCAATAAATCAATGCAGTACCTCCAACATTCCTCTTCATCTTGCCATTGTCGATATCGACGACTTTAAAAAGGTGAATGATACTTATGGCCATTGGGTTGGTGACATTGTGCTTAAAGAGGTAGCACAAATTCTACTGACTCATATAACTGCAGATGACTTTGTTGCCCGTTATGGCGGAGAGGAATTTGCAATCGTCTTTATAGGGAGAAGTGCTCACGAGACATTTTTAATGATTGAGAAAGCACGACAGGCCATTGAAAATAAACACTTTATCCAATTAGAGGACAGGGCTGTAACTGTAAGCATCGGATTGCATTCCTATACAAAAAATGACGGTAAGGAAGTTTTGTTCAAGGCTGCTGATGAAAATCTATATAAGGCTAAGGGGTCGGGAAAAAACAAAACAATTTACACTCAGGGGATGCCCGGAGATGGCCTTAAGCTGCACTTCTGAGGTTCTGAAAAAAGAATATGAAAAAGCCGCAGGATAGAAATCTCCTCTATTCAGCGGCTTTTTATTTTTCCGGAACAGATTGAGAGGATTGCTGCTTAATATGTCCTTCTGAACTCACAGCATATACTTAGCATATCCCCTTCCATTGATACTTTTATATCTCCGTTCATCTTTTCCATCAGGGCTTTTGCGATGGCCAGGCCCAAGCCAGTTCCCTGTCCCGAGCGGGTTTTATCTGCCATATAGAATCTGTCGAAAAGCTTCTCCAGGTCCTCTGAATTCAAGCCGGCAACATTGTTGCTCATTCTAAGAGTCGCTGTGTTTTCCGACGCCTCCAGGGAAACCTGAGCCTTGTCCATTGCATATTTCAGGACATTGCTGAGCAGATTCTCAATGACCCGGTCAACGGACTTTTTATCTCCTATTATATAAATATTCTTCTCAGGTATTTGAAAATTCACTTCCAGCTTTCTGCAGGCAAATTCGCTGTACCGCTCCACCAGCAGCTCCCTCAGAGCCTTGCATAAATCCAGCTTTTCAAGGCTTAGTTCATATTCCGCAGAATCAATTACCGACAGGGCGTAAAAGTCATCCATAAGGCTTTCCAGAGCCTTTGCCCTTTGCCAGGCCACCCCAAGGTACTCTTTCCTTTCTTCCTCAGTAGTATTATCCAGTTTCATAAATTGCAAATATCCTATTACCGAGGTAAGGGGTGTTCTCAGGTCATGGGACATATCCGCAATGGCGCTTTTCAA
>JAUZPH010000089.1 GCA_030706065.1 Bacillota bacterium
ATAGGATGGTTGATGCCATAAACTACATGGAAACGAGGATGGAGGAGAAGTTCGACATTGAAGATATTGCGAGGATAGCATACTTTTCTGCCTTTCATTTTCAGCGCATGTTTCATATGCTGTCCGGCTTTACCGTTGCCGAATATGTACGGAACAGGAAACTGACCTTGGCAGCGCAGGAGCTTGCGGTGTCGCCGGATGTAAAAGTTATAGACGTTGCCTTGAAGTACGGGTATGATTCCCCTGAATCCTTTACAAAGGCATTTAAGAAAGTACATGGTATTAACCCCTCGGAGGCACGGAAGTCCGGGGCCAGCCTGAAGGCTTTTCCACGGATATCATTCCACTTATCATTGAAGGGAGATAAGGATATGGACTATAAAATAGTAAAGAAGGATGCTTTCAAAGTTATCGGCAAAGCAATCAAGGTAACAACAAAGGATGGAGAGAACCTGAAAAGAATACCGGAGTTCTGGGATCAATGCTACAATGACGGAACCGTCAAAAAACTATGCTCCATAGACAGCGACAGGGACATGCTAGGTATTTGTATGGACTTCGACTATGCCAATGAAGAATTTGCCTACATGATAGCATTGGAGAATGAAAATAATCAGGAGGATTGGGGACTTGACATCAGAGAAATCCCCGCTGCTTCCTGGGCAGTATTTACATCTGTAGGGCCCATGCCCCACTCAATACAGAAGGTATGGTCAAGAATCTTTGAGGAATGGTTCCCGTCATCAGGTTTTGAGCATGCGGATGCACCTGAGCTTGAAGTATATCCTCCGGGAGATGGTTCCTCGCAGGACTACAAATGTGAAGTATGGATACCGGTAATAAAAAAATAGCAGGTAATTGATAAAGGGTATGCCCGGGTGTCGGGTATACCCTTTGTAAATTTTTAGTTCAATTCATATTGATATTCTTCACCTTCAACAACTGAAGTAAACATAAAAGTGAAGGGCTAGCTGACTAAAATAAGGATAACGGTTATAATAGTATTGTGACTGTTATAATACAGGTGGTAATAAAATACAATATTTGACCGAGTGACGGCGGTGAAAAACGTTTGTTGGGGGATATATATGACAAGAAAAAATCACATTGTACGTGAGATCAAAAGATACTTTTTCCTTTTTATAGGCTCCATACTGGCAGCTGTCGGGCTGGAGATATTTCTTATTCCAAATAATATCATTGACGGCGGTGTTGTAGGGATATCGATTATTTCGAGCTATTTGACAAAATGGCCGCTTAGCTTGTTTATAGTAGTTCTTAATTTGCCCTTCCTGGTTATGGGTTATAAACAAATAGGCAAGACCTTTGTTTTCTCTTCTATGTTCTCAATAGTATCCCTATCTGTATGGGTTTCGGTTTTTCACCCCATCCCGGGGCTTACAAAGGACATCTTACTGGCAGCGGTATTTGGAGGGGTAGTGCTAGGGGTTGGTGTAGGGATAATCATCCGTTATGGCGGTTCCCTTGACGGTACCGAGATGGTGGCAATAATGGCGAATAAGCGTACACCTTTTTCCGTAGGCGAAACAGTTATGTTTTTTAACATATTCATTCTGAGCAGTGCAGGGCTTGTATTCGGTTGGGATAGAGCAATGTATTCCCTTCTTGCATATTTTATAGCGTTTAAAGTGATTGACGTGACAATAGAGGGACTGGATGAAGCAAAGGCTGCCATCATTGTATCCGAAAACGGAGAAGAAATTGCAGAGGCAATAACCGCTAGGCTGGGCAGAGGTGTGACCTTCCTAGAGGGAAAGGGAGGCTTTTCAAAAGGGAAGAAAACTATTCTATATTCTGTCGTGACCAGGTTGGAAATTGCAAAACTTAAATCAATAATATATGACAAGGATGAAAATGCCTTTGTCACTATTAACGATGTTTCCGACGTTATGGGAGGCAAGCATAAGAAACGTGCAATTCATTAATTTTTCATTTATATATAGACAATAACAGCAATAAAATATATTATGATAATAACGGTGTGATAATATCATATGAAATATGAATTTGGAGCGGTGATATATGAGGAATGAAGTTATCAGAAATAAACAGGGGTTGACAGAGAAAGAGTTTTTGAAGGGTTATGACGCTGACATATACAAGAAGCCTTCCCTTACAGTAGATATGCTTATTTTTACTGTGATGGACGAAGAAGAGGAAAACTACAGGAAGCTTCCGGAAAAGACTTTGAAGATACTTTTAGTGAAGAGGGGGGATCACCCATACCTCGGGAAGTGGGCACTGCCCGGAGGTTTTGTGGCAGTTGAGGAGAGCCTGGATGAGGCAGCCTTCCGCGTGCTGAGAGCGGAAACCAATATTGATGATATTTATATGGAACAGCTTTATACCTGGGGCGATGTGGACAGGGACCCGAGAACCAGGGTAATAAGCTCCTCCTATATGGCATTGGTGGACAACAGCTCTTTGAAGGTAAAAGCAGGTAATGACGAGGAGGACGCGAGATGGTTTGAGGTGCAGTACAACCTACTGGAGGAAAAGAAAGCTGCGGCAGAAAGAGGATATATATATGAACAGCTGGTTGAAATAAAGCTCCGGAATGAAAGCGATGAGTTATCTGCAAGAATCAAGATAACTGAAAATCCCGATGGCAGTGTATGCAGAGAAATCATTGAATCCGAAGGAATCGCCTTTGACCATGGCAAGTTTATCCAGTATGCCATAGACAGGCTGAGAAACAAGATTGAGTATACAAACCTGGCCTTCAATCTCATGCCGGAGTTGTTCACCCTGACGGAACTTCAGCAGGTATATGAGGTCATCCTGGGGAGGGAGCTTCTGGCAGCGGCCTTCAGAAGAAAGATTGCAAGCATGGTAATTGAAACAAATCAGTTTACCAAGGATGCAGGGCACAGGCCTTCAAAGCTGTTCAAATACAATTCTGCCTGGAGAAGGGATATATAGTCTACAAAGATAAGTCACAGATAATTTTCTGAATATATAAAAGAAACCTTTAAAAATTAAACATCTTTCGAAAAAATATTGTATAATATTCATAAAGAAAGTGATTTTCCAGAAGGCTCTTTTAAAAATTTATGGGAATATATACAGTATTGCAGAAGGTGCATATTTATTGGAGGTTTATGAATGTATAACAGTAAGTCTAAAATTGCAATGGAATTTATTGATGATGATGAGATTTTGGAAACCCTTGCGTATGCAGAAAAAAATAAGAGCAACCGCGAGCTCATAAGCGGCCTCATTGAAAGGGCAAGGGACTGCAAGGGCCTAAGCCACAGGGAGGCTGCAGTGTTATTGGAGTGCGACCTGGAAGAGGAAAATGAAAAGATGTTCAAGCTTGCGAAGGAGATAAAACAGAAGTTCTACGGCAACCGTATCGTAATGTTTGCGCCTCTTTATCTTTCAAACTACTGTGTAAACGGATGTGTTTACTGCCCCTATCACTATAAAAACAAGCACATAACAAGAAAGAAGCTGACGCAGGAGGATATAGCAAGAGAAACTATTGCACTTCAGGATATGGGACACAAGCGCTTGGCTTTGGAAGCTGGAGAAGACCCGGTAAACAATCCTATTGAGTATATCCTTGAAAGCATCAAGACCATATACAGCATAAAACATAAAAACGGAGTAATCCGCCGTGTAAATGTAAACATCGCCGCCACAACAGTAGAAAATTATAAAAAGTTAAAGGATGCTGGTATAGGTACCTATATACTTTTCCAGGAAACCTATAACAAGAAGAGCTATGAGGAATTGCACCCAACAGGCCCGAAGCATGATTATGCATATCATACAGAGGCAATGGACCGCGCCATGGAAGCAGGCATCGATGATGTGGGCATTGGAGTTCTTTTTGGGCTAAATATGTACAAGTATGACTTCGTAGGGCTGCTTATGCATGCAGAGCATCTGGAGGCAGCAATGGGAGTGGGGCCTCACACCATAAGTGTTCCACGTATCCGTCCTGCTGATGACATTGACCCGGAGAATTTTTCAAATGGAATATCCGATGATATCTTCGCGAAAATCGTAGCAGTACTGCGAATTGCAGTGCCATATACAGGCATGATTGTGTCCACTCGTGAATCCAAGAAAACCCGTGAAAGAGTGCTTGAACTGGGTATATCACAGATCAGCGGCGGGTCCAGCACCAGTGTCGGCGGCTATTATGAGCCGGAGGCAGAGGACGACAATTCCGCACAGTTTGAAGTAAGCGATAACCGTACCCTGGACGAAATTGTAAACTGGCTGCTCAAGATGGGCTACATACCGAGCTTCTGTACTGCCTGCTACCGTGAAGGGAGGACAGGCGACCGTTTCATGAAGCTTGTAAAGTCAGGCCAGATTGCAAATTGCTGCCAGCCCAATGCATTGATGACCCTTAAGGAATATTTGGAGGACTACGCTTCCGAGGACACCCGTAAAAACGGAGAAGTTTTAATTGCCGAGGAAGTTGAAAAGATACCTAATGAAAAGGTAAAGGCAATAGCCAAGGAGCATCTCACGGAACTGAGGGAAGGAAAAAGGGATTTCAGATTCTAGCGTGAATGAAGCCGGCATACAGCAGCTCAGTTGATATAGTGTAAAAGTAAATAATTAAGAGTACCGTATTATCACACACAGGATTTTACGGTATTTTTTTGGCCATTATAAAAGTAATATTCATACTGCCTGAAGGAAATACTTCATATCCGGAGAATAATAAGGTAATAAGAGATGATAATAAGAGCGGGGATGGTACGATGAATATCAGAAAAGCAGAGCCGGCGGACTGTTCCGGTATTGCCAGGGTGCATGTGGATGCATGGCATGAGACATACAAGGGGTTGATCTCTGATGAATACCTGAATTCTTTATCCTATGATGAAAAGACTGAAAGGTGGAGAAAAACCATTGGTGACGATTCAAGACCGGAGAGGACCCTTGTTATTGAAAATGAGTCAAGGGAGATAGTGGGATTCGCCTTTTTCGGGCCGAATCTGGAAAAGGAGTACGAATATGATGCAGATCTTCATGCAATTTACCTTCTGAGAGCCTGCCAGAACCAGGGGCTTGGCAGCAAACTCATAAAAGCTGCAGTAAAGGAAATGTTGGAACTTGGATATAATTCATTAATCATCTGGGCATTGAAGGATAACAGATACTGCTGGTTTTATGAAAGGCTCGGCGGAATAAAAGTAGAGGAGAGGCTCTATTCATACTGCAGTCAGGAGGTAAAGCTGATTGGCTATGGCTGGAAGGATATCCGGACTGTTTTGATATAATCCGACCTCCAGTGGAATAGCTGCCTTTAAAGAGGAATTATCCACATACAAGGGATCCAAGGGGGCTGTGCAGTTCCCCATAGGAAAGCCGCTGCCGTATGAATTGGTAAGCAGGATAGTCAAATTCAGAGCTGCAGAGAATATCCAGAAAGCAGAAGAAAAACAGAAAAAGAAGAGATGATATGATTGAGGCTTATACTGAATGCGGGAGGGCTATAATGAGCATACATTATGAAGTTATTTCTGAAGAGGAAATTATTTGTATCAAGGATATGTGTGATGGGCTAATGGCTTATCAAAAGTCAAAAGCAAGTATCCACCCTGAATGGTTTGACAACATGTGTTTTGAAACCAGGTTGGTCCCGTCTGTTAAAGGTGCTAAAGCCAACTATATAGTAGCGGCAAAGGATGGTGATGAAATCGTCGGATATGCCTACAGCAATATTTGCCCGAAGAGAACATACTCCGGCGGATTTGCCACCCTTGAACCCGTGGACTTTTTTGACTTTGATTCAGTTGAAAATGAAGATGTAGGCTGTCTTTCCCAGTTTTTCATAAAGGAAAATTACAGAGGTTCCGGCATAGGAAGTGTTTTATTTGATAAATCCATGGAGTGGCTGAATTCCTTCAAGCGCATAAGTGATCGGTTTATATTTGTATCTAATGGGAATGAGGGAGCACTGAGGTTCTATCAGCACAAAGGTTTTAGAATCAGTCATGAGATACTTAATGGTTTTATTATAGTCATGAGGAATACCCGGCCTTGTTTTCAGCCGGAATGAAGGGATTGCATTTAAGGGAAAATACTTATATTGCGAAAATACCATGGGTTCAGCATTATAAATTGAATATTATTATACCATATGGTAAGATTTGTATATAGTATGAATGATATTTATGGGGGACACATGGAATATTTAAAAAAGCTGAAAAAGTACTGCATAATAATCCTGTTTACTCTGGGAGTAATAGTTTTTCAGGATTATTTGAATAAGAATGTATCAAGCCTTGCCAGACATCTTTATCCTTACTTTTCCGGGATTGACCCTGACAACGCTTTTGCATTCCTTTTCTTACACCACTTCATTCAGGCAGTAGTTTACCTCCTGCTGATACTGCTGGCAGCCAAAGTTTTCAGGTTCAAAATCAGGGACTTTGGATTTAATCTCAAGGAATATAGAAAAAGCATAAAATATACTCTCATTTTTGCAGCGGTATGGGCAGTAATACAATTTGGCACAGGGTTGGTATTTGTGCTTAATGGCCAGCCTGTCAGTTGGAACTTTAGGACCAATACAAGGAATTTCACCGGGTATTTTCTTTTTGAGGTACTGTTTAGTGGGACAAGCGAAGAATTGTTTTTCAGAGGCCTTGTAATTACATTAATATTGATAATGCTGAAAAACAGTTCAAAAACACGGAAGGAATCAAATATTTTTGCTCTGGTGTCGGCAACATTGATTTTTATGGCTGCCCACATAGGTTTTACACTGATGCCTTTCAGGGTGACATATATAAACTGGCTGCAGCAGGGTACCGCCATGATTTTTGGTGTGTTCTACGGCGTGCTGCTCCTGAGGACGAAGAGCCTGCTGGGGCCGATTCTGGCACATAATCTGCTGAACGGTGTGATTACTTTGTCCGGAATGCTATTATACTTTATTTTCTGATGCAGATTTTACCGGCAAAGAATATGTAGCTGCGGAAATTTATATTTTAATTTATCGCCTTGGATGTAAAATTTCTTTTAAATAATCGGATAAAAATCCGTGAAGATTGGATATTTTATCCGAAAAATATGATGAAATTTTACATCCGAAAAAATCGGTGAAGATTCGATATTTTCTCAGGCGAATACTAAAGGCTTAAATTTCCGCATCTTTAAATTAATCTAATGTTTGTCCGTACTTGAAAATCTGAATAACATTGGGTATAATTGATACATAATATTATCAGGAAAGAAACAGTGATTATAAAAGCTGCGGTTTGTGAATTTCTTAAGAGAGCCGGTGGTTGGTGAGAACCGGTGAAAGGCTGAACCTTTCCACTTTTGGAGCTGTCGGTGATGAATCGAAAGGCTGGTATCCTTTATCATACCTTGTCGAGTGGCTGGTAATTTTTTATCAGCAATTTGGGTGGCAACGCGGATTACCTCCGTCCCAGTGTATATTTGGGACGGAGTTTTTATTTTAAGATTTTAACAATGAATAATAATATGGAGGGATAATCATGTTGGATTTAAAATTTGTAAGAGAGAATCCGGAAATTGTTAAACAGAATATAAGAAACAAGTTTCAGGAAAACAAGCTGGGCCTGGTCGATGAAGTAATTGCCCTGGATGCAGAACTTCGAAGCACAAAGCAGGAGGCGGAAACTTTAAGAGCCAGCAGGAACAAGCTTTCCAAGCAGATAGGTGCTTTGATGGGTCAGGGAAAAAAGGCTGAAGCAGAAGAGGTAAAGAAGCAGGTTAATGCCGATTCCGAGCATCTGGCTGAGCTGGAACTAAAAGAGGTCGAATTGGATAAAAAGGTTAAGAATATCATGATGATAATTCCAAACATAATCGACCCAAGTGTTCCAATCGGTAAGGACGACAGTGAGAATGTGGAATTGGAGCGTTTCGGTGAGCCCATTGTACCTGAATTTGAGGTTCCATACCATGCTGAAATTATGGAGAAGCTCAGCGGCATCGATCTTGACAGTGCAAGAAAGGTGGCAGGCAGCGGCTTTTACTACCTCATGGGCAATATTGCAAGGCTTCACTCAGCAATAATTTCCTATGCAAGAGACTTCATGATAGACCGCGGTTTTACATATTGTATTCCGCCTTTCATGATCCGCAGCGAGGTTGTAACCGGAGTAATGAGCTTTGCAGAAATGGATGCCATGATGTACAAGATTGAAGGAGAGGACCTGTATCTTATCGGTACAAGTGAGCATTCCATGATCGGTAAATTTATAGATACAATACTGCCGGAGGCTTCTTTGCCTCAGAACTATACGAGCTATTCACCTTGCTTCAGAAAGGAAAAGGGAGCCCATGGCCTAGAGGAAAGAGGGGTATATAGGATTCATCAATTCGAAAAGCAGGAGATGATCGTTATATGCAAGCCTGAGGACAGCATGATGTGGTATGACAAGTTATGGAGACATACTGTAGACCTGTTCCGTTCACTGGATATACCGGTAAGAACTTTGGAATGCTGTTCCGGTGACCTGGCAGATTTGAAGGTCAAGTCCGTAGACGTGGAAGCCTGGTCTCCAAGACAGAAAAAGTACTTTGAAGTAGGAAGCTGTTCAAACCTTGGCGATGCACAGGCACGCCGCCTGAAAATCCGTGTAGACGGCGAAAAGGGCAAATATTTTGCCCATACACTAAACAACACCGTGGTAGCACCTCCAAGAATGCTTATCGCTTTCCTGGAGAACAACCTGAATGCCGACGGTTCCGTAAATATTCCAAAGGCACTTCAGCCATACATGGGCGGTATGACAGTAATAAAGTAATTTTTAAGGGCAGCTCATCTAACTTGATGTTGGATGAGCTGCTGTTGTTTTCATGAAGTATCTAATCATTATGAACAGGGCTAATACTGCTGCAAATATCTCCGCCAGAATGTGAGCGTAGTATATTCCTTCCATTCCCATGAAGCCGGGCAGGATAAACAATAGGGGAAGTAAAAATATAAGCTGCCGAGATAAATTCAATATTATGCTTCCCTTAACATTGCCTACGCCCTGAACCAGTACGGTACCTATGATAGTAAAAGGTAGGAAGACAGTACTCATGAGCATTATCTTCAGTCCGTGACTTGTGATAAGGAGGAGATTCCTGTCTCCGGAAAAAAGGCCGATGATGCTGCTGCTGAACAGAAAGCCGCAGATTGCCGCAAGGATGACATAGGATAAGGAGTAAACCAAGGCCAGTTCAATAGCCTCCTTCAACCTCTTTGTCTTTTCAGCACCGTAATTGACGGAGATTATGGGCTGCAGACCTTCTGCAAAGCCTCCGATGGGCATATACACCATCATTATGAGCTTGTTTATTATATTGAAAGCTGCCAGGTTTATGCTTCCGCCATAAGTGAGAATGGCACCGTTCAGGACGATGAGCACTCCGGCCTCCACCAGCTCCCTCAGCAGTACGCCGCATCCGCCGCCGACTATCTCTCTGCAATACTTCAACCCGAACCCGCCTAAGGAGAACTTCATGGAGGGCTTTTTAGCAAAATAATATATTATAATATAGGCCGCCGCCAGAAATTGTGCTGTAAGGGTAGCAAGGGCTGCTCCGGCCATCCCCATGCCGAAGAGGTATATGAACAGGACATCGAAAACAACATTTCCAACGAGCCCAATAAGCATCACAATTATAGATGGTTTTATTATACCTTCATTTCTGAGTACATCGCTCATAAGCATGGCTATGCCCATGAACACAAAACCGAGGGCAGCTATCCTGATATACTGCATTGCATATGCCGACAGGGATGGGTCTGCACCCATAAGCGACAAAACTCTGCCTCCGGCTCCGATTACAATAAGAGAGAGAACAAGATTGATTACTACAGTCAATATGAGGCCGGCAGAAAAAAGGTTATTGCAGGCGCTTCTGTCCTTTCTTCCGATATGCCTGCCGATGGCGGTGGAGGTTCCGGTGCCTATCATAATTGAGACCGCCATATTTATGAGAGTAAGGGGGAAGGTCAGCCCTATTGCCGCAAGCCCGTCGGTGCCGACCCACCGGCCGATGAAGATTCCATCGATGAGGTTGTAGGCTATGTCCAGTACTTGTCCCAGAATCGCCGGCATAGCCAGAGTCAGGATGAGTCTGTTTATCGATTCTTTAACTATTCTATTTTCATTTTCCATAATTATTTACCTCCTGATTACATATCATATGATATGCTTTTGTTTTGAAATAAGGACTTGCCTTCACAAGTCCACTGACACACTAAAGATTATTTGTTATTTCCAATACCTTATCTACTGCTTTCTTCAACTCTTTCAACGTATCCTCATCATATTCCAGTGCTTTCTCAAGTATCTGCTGATGGAGGAGCCTTTCGTTGCTGCTGATAATCTGTTTACCCTTATCTGTCAAAGCAAGGGTTTGAATTCTTTTATCTTCAAGAGCAGGAGTCTTTATCAGAAATCCTCTCGCGGCCAGTTTATTGACGCTGCGGCTGCAGTTAGGCTGGGATATGTTAAGATAATCCGCCAACTCCGTTATGGCTATTTGGGGAGCGTGATCGATTATATCAAGTATCGTATAATAGCTGCTGGGAATTTCACTGACAATAATATCATTATCGATATTGAATTTATCCCTGAGGGCACCAACCATTGCAAATATATCCTTAATGAGAAGATCGGTATCCATATTGCTCCTCCTTTAAACCATATCAGGTGA
>JAUZPH010000009.1 GCA_030706065.1 Bacillota bacterium
ATAGATCCTTCCACAATTCAAAAAAAGCTGGATGCCAATAAGGATCCGGAGCAGCGTGTGGATATTGTGACAATTTTATTTTCCGACACAGCCAGGAAGACAGCACTTCTGGCTATAAACGGGGTAAGGGGGGAAAGGGCCTACGGCAGGGTATATCCAGGCGGAGAAGCTTTAGGTGAATTGGTTGGGTATATTGGACCTATTACTGCAGAAGAGTTGAGCAAAAATCAAGGACAAGGTTATGGTTCCAACAGCAAAATAGGAAAGACAGGCCTGGAAAAGGTTTATGAGAGCAGATTAAAAGGTGCAGATGGTGTAACGATGTATATTTCCAAGCAAATTAACGGAAAGGAAACGGACAAAACAATTCTTGGAAAAACCGAATCTAAAAATGGGGAAGATATAACATTAGCCATAGACATGGATTTGCAGCAGAAGATTTATGAAAATATGGAAAATGATTCCGGGGCTTGTGCAGTTGTAGACCCTAAAAACTGTGAGGTACTTGCTTTAGTGAGCTCTCCTTCCTACGATTCAAATATGTTTGTAACCTACAGGACAAAGGACCAGCAGGCCTCTGCAGCCATCAACGACGCCCTCAACCTGAACAGGTTCAGCAAGCTTTATGCGCCGGGTTCCACATTTAAACTTGTTACCGGTGCCATAGGACTAAACCTGGGCAAGATAAACCCTGAAGAGGCTATGAGTGATGTAAAGGGTACGGAATGGCAGGGAAGCGGAGTTAGGGTTACCAGAGTAGATGATACCAGTGAGCCAATAAATCTCAGGAGCGCCTATGTATATTCGGATAATATATATTTTGCCAGAGCAGCATTGAAAATAGGGAAAGATGACTTTATAAAGGGCTGCGGAAATTTTGGCATAGGTGAAGCACTGCCGTTTGACTTCCCCGTAGTGAAATCTCAGGTAGCCAACAACGGAATAAACTCAAACCAGGCTTTGGCAGACAGCGGTTATGGGCAGGGTGAAGTAATTTTAAGCCCCCTTCATACCGCTTTGATTTACAGTACTTTGGTGAACAATGGGAATATAATGACTCCGCTTGTTGAAAAAGTCAGTGACAAGGTTACTAGCAAGGTATGGAAGCAGGGAGCCGTTGCAGCACAGAATATTAAAATACTGCAGGATGACCTTACAGCTGCCATAGAGGATCAAAACGGTACAGGCCACAAGGCACAGATAGCCGGTGTGAAAATAGCAGGTAAAACTGGAACGGCAGAGTTAAAGAAAAGCAGTACTGATGATGCAGAGGAAAACGGATGGTTTACTGCCATGAATACGGAGAATCCTAAAATAGTAGTTTCAATGGTCATAGATAATGTAAAAAAGAGAGGGGGAAGCCATTACGTTGTCCCACTTGTAAAGAATGTTCTGGAATATTTTCTAAAGAAATAAAGCAAGGTATATACAGATATAATGAAGGTATAAGGTAAAAAGAGCAGGCTGTGTGCTTAGCTCTTTTTTTATTCCTTCCAAAATGTTGTTTATTTGACATTTTCAGCATTGAATATGTGGAGAAATACACAAGGAAATTCTATTATATCGACATCTTTTTTTACAGACACAGTTCATATAAAATCAGTATATTTATCATTTTACACCAAATTAACAATTCTGAAAGGGTTTAAAACATTTACATTTATCAATTTGTCAAAGAATCAGGGTTAATATTATCAAAAATAATGGAATTGACGATAAAAACTTTATTATTGACAATTATGAAAATGCATATATAATTATGTTAGTATGTCGAGTGGATATGTCACAATTCGACTTGAAAAATATAAGGAGGGGGTAAAATGATTAAATTAAGAAAAGTTGTTTCTCTGGTAGCGGCAGTTTCTTTAATGGCCAGCCTTGCAGCTTGCAGTGGAAAGAAGACTACAACCACTACTACAGGAACATCAAACAGTTCAGGAAAAACTTTGAAGGTACAGCTTGATGTTGAAGTAGCATCGATGGATCCGCAGATTGCAACAGACGGTACTTCTTTTGAAGTTATGGCAGCAGTTACAGAAGGTTTGTATTCTGTAAACTCAGCCGGTTCACCAATTATGGCTATGGCAAAAGACCTGAAGAAGAGTGAAGATGGTCTTACATATACCTTTACATTAAAGGATGCCAAATGGTCAAACGGAACCCCGGTAACAGCCAAGGATTTCGTATTTGCATGGAAACGACTGGTTGATCCAAAAGTAGCCAGCGAATATGCATTCATAGCTGATGTTGCCGGAATTAAAAATGCTGCAGATATCGCAGCCGGTAAGGTACCGGTAGATCAACTGGGGGTGACTGCTAAAGACGATAAGACTTTGGTAGTACAGTTATCACATCCGGTTTCATTCTTTGAATCCTTGATGGCATTCCCTTCATTCCTGCCTGTTAATGAGGATTTCTTCAATAAGGCTGGAGATAAGTTCGGAACATCACCGGATACAATACTTAGCAATGGACCATTTAAAATTGCTTCCTACCAGCCCGCTGCAACATCTATAGAGTTGGTAAAAAATGCAGACTATTGGGATACTTCCAATGTCAAACTGGATAGTATACACTATCAGGTAATTAAAGAAGCTCAGCAGGCAATGCTTTCCTACCAGAACGGCGACCTTGATGTGGCAACACTTTCAGGAGAACAGGTTGAACAGTTCAAGGGAGATCCAGAGTTCCATAACATTATGGAAGGATATCTTTGGTATATGTCACCTAACCAAAAGGTTGCAGGCCTGGAAAATCTAAATCTCCGTAAGGCAATTGCATTAGCTTTCGATAAGAATGCTATAGTAAATAATATACTGAAAGATGGTTCCGTAGTTGCAGATTATGCAGTACCAAGTTTACTTGCAACCGGTCCGGATGGAAAGGACTTCCGTGCCAATGCGTCGACTTATTTGTCAACAGACAAGGCTAAGGCATTGGAATATTATAACAAGGCAAAACAGGAATTAGGAAAGAACTCATTCACATATACGATGATTGTTGAAGATACTGAATCAGCTCAAAACGTAGCTCAATTCCTTCAATCGGAAATTCAAAATACTCTTCCTGGCTTTACTCTGAAGCTTGAGACAATGCCTAAAAAGAACAGAGTTGAAAGAATGGAGAAAGGTGATTTCCAAATAGGATTAACTCGATGGGGTCCTGACTATGCCGACCCAATGACGTATTTGGATATGTGGACTACAAACAGCCCTAACAATTACGGTTTCTGGTCAAATACTGATTATGATGCAATAATCAAATCTGCTAAAGACGGAGCGCTTGCTTTAGATCCTGCAAAGAGATGGGAAGAACTAAAGAAGGCAGAGGGAATGGTAATGGATAATGCAGTTATTCTCCCGGTATATCAAAAGGGAAGCGCTGTAATGATCAAGAAGAATGTTACCGGCATGACCTTCCACACTGTTGGTATTACCAGAATTTATAAAGATGTAGTTAAAAACTAAAAATTTCCAGCAATTTTTCAAATATTACAGTGGTTATTTTATGACCACTGTAATATTGCTTAATAAGCAACTTCCTAACTGTGGATTTCAAATGAAATTTTTCAACTATATTATTAATTTTCCATTGGGTTGTTTATCTACTTTTATAAAGGAGCGATTAAATGTGAAGAAATATCTGCTGAAGAGAATAGCAATCTCCATTGCTACCTTGCTCGTCATTTTGCTGATACTTTTCTTAATGCTGCAATTAATGCCGGGTTCTCCATTTAATGATGAAAAGCTATCGGTAAATCAGATTGCACTGCTAAAAGCAAAATATGGATTGGACAAATCGGTATTTATAAGATTTTTTGACTATGTAAAGAACATGCTAACAGGAGACTTTGGGGTTTCCTATGCTATTTCGAAAAATACGCCAATTTCCGAACTGCTGCAAACAAGACTCCCCATATCCTTGAAAATCGGTGGACAAGCTGTTTTGCTTGGAACAGTAATTGGATTGGTTCTGGGTATAATAGCTGCCTTGAAACACAACACCATTTGGGATACCGCAACTACAGTAATTTCAGTTTTAGGAGTTAGTTTACCTTCCTACGTTTTTGCACTGGCCTTATCTTATACATTAGGCTTTAAACTCAAGTGGCTGCCGCTGCTTTATGCAGTGGATAGTCCCTTCAAATCATCTCTTCTTCCCACGATTGCATTATGTATGTTTACCATAGCTACAATAGCCCGTTTTACCAGAACGGAAATGCTGGAGGTGCTTGGTTCGGACTATATGCTTCTGGCAGAGAGTAAAGGGATAAGTGGTGTTACACTGATTGTCAGACATCAGTTGAGAAATGCATTGATTCCTATTATTACAGTACTGGCACCGCTGGTGGTTGGGCTTATGACTGGAAGCCTGGTTATCGAAAAGATATTCTCAATTCCCGGTATCGGGAGTCTTTTGGTAACTGCCATTCAGTCCAATGATTATAATGTAATTGTCGCACTGGCCTTTATTTATAGTGCCATGTACATTGGAATTATGCTTGTTGTGGATATATTATACGGTGTCATAGATCCGAGAATAAGATTGGCTAAGGAGGGCAGTCATGAGTAATGAGCTAATTGAAAAGAATATTGAGTTTTTAGAAAATGATTTTAAATTAGTTGGAGAAGAGAATTTGGCGCTTGTCGACAAAAACTATGTCAGCCAGCCTTATTGGAAAGATGTCTTGAACCGTTTTAAAAAGAACAAAGGTGCCATGATTGGCCTGGTTTGTATCATACTGATCACATTCATGGCTGTCATTGGAGTAGGGCTGGATGGACGTACCTATGATGGACAAATTATTGCAAATCAAAACCTTGCACCAAGAGTTCCAGGCATTGAAAGGCTTGGAATACTTGACGGCAGCGAGACTATGAATACATCAACGGGCAAGGTCAAAATTAATAAATATGTATCTTCTAATGGGAGCAAAACCGGTAAAGAAAATATTTATTACTGGTTTGGCACTGATGTTTTAGGCAGAGACATCTTTACAAGAACATGGATGGGAACCAGAATATCCCTTTACATTGCTCTTATGGCAGTTTTAATTGATATGATTTTCGGCCTCAGTTACGGGCTTATATCAGGTTATTTTGGCGGAGCGGTGGATGATGCCATGCAGCGTTTTGCCGAAATACTGAATGGTATTCCGAATTTGGTAATTGTAACATTGCTCATCATAGTATTAAAACCGGGACTGATAACAATTACCTTTTCTCTTATGATTACCGGGTGGATTGGTATGAGCCGTATTGCAAGAGCACAGATGCTTAAACTCAAAGAGCAGGAATTTGTACTGGCTTCACGAACTCTGGGAGCAAAAAACTTCTTTATTATATTTAAGGAAATCCTGCCCAATATTTTTGGACAGGTAATAACCAACACAATGTTCTCTATACCAAATGCCATATTTACGGAAGCATTCCTGGCCTTCATAGGACTGGGAGTTCCCGCTCCAATGGCTTCGTTGGGTTCGCTCATCAGTGATGCTTTCAAGTCTTTTACAACGCATCCATACATGATAGTGGCTCCGGTTGTTGTACTTGCAGTGGTCATGTTAAGTTTCAACATGCTGGCTGACGGCCTGAGAGATGCATTTGACCCCAAAATGAAAGAAATGTAGGAGGTAAGATAGATGGAAAGAGAAAAAGTATTGTCAATTAAAGATTTATCTATATCCTTCAAGACATCATCCGGTAAGGTGAATGCAATAAGGGGCGTAGAACTAGACCTGTACAAGGGTGAAACCCTGGCAATAGTAGGAGAGAGCGGCAGCGGAAAGTCCGTTACCATGAAAGCAGCTATGGGTATATTGAGCAGCAACGGAGAAGTTAATTCCGGATCGATCAATTTCACTTATCATAGAGATGGTGAAAAGGTTGAGGTGGATATACTGAAACTTTCAAAAAAGGAAATGAGAACAAGGATCAACGGAAAGCGCATAGCGATGATATTCCAGGACCCAATGACCTCCTTGAACCCAACTATGACCATCGGGGCTCAAATCGTTGAGGGTATGATCTGGCACTTTAAAACTCCTAAAAAAGAGGCGTACAAGAGAGCTATTGAATTGCTGGAGCTTGTTGGTATTGTTGACGCGGAGAAACGAATAAAGAATTACCCGCACCAGCTTTCAGGAGGTATGAGACAAAGGGTTGTTATTGCTATTGCCCTTGCCTGCAATCCGGATCTGCTAATATGCGATGAGCCAACAACAGCTTTGGATGTTACTATACAGGCAAAGATACTGGAGCTTATAAAAGACCTTCAAAAGAAACTCAATATTTCCGTTATATATATCACCCATGACCTGGGAGTTGTTGCTAAGGTAGCGGATTATGTGGCGGTAATGTATGCCGGTAAGATAGTTGAAAAGGGAACAATTGATGAAATATTTTATGATCCAAGGCATCCCTATACCTGGGGACTCTTATCTGCGATGCCGGATCTGGATACAAAGGATGATAAGCTCTATACAATTCCTGGAACACCGCCGAATTTGGCTAATAAGGTAGTAGGAGATCCCTTTGCTCCAAGAAATATATATGCCTTGAATATTGATAACCGTCTGGAGCCTCCGATGTTTAAAATAACAGACACTCATTATGCGGCAACCTGGCTGCTTCATGAAGAAGCGCCAAAGGTGGAGATGCCTGTTGAGCTAAGAAGCAGGATAGACAGAATGTTAAAGGAGGCAAAGGAAAATGCAGAATAGGCAACCTTTACTAGAAGTTAAAGACTTAAAACAGCATTTCAGAATAAGCAGAAAACTCACGGTAAAAGCTGTTAACGGCGTTTCCTTCGTAATATATCCCGGTGAAACCTACGGGCTGGTCGGAGAATCCGGAAGCGGAAAGTCCACCATCGGACGTTCCATAATCCGTTTATATGATCCCACTGCAGGTAAAATAACTTTTGATGGAGTAGACATCTCAGGTAAATTATCGGAAAAGGACAGGAAGCATCTTAGAACCAATATGCAGATGATTTTCCAGGATCCAATGGCATCCTTGAATCCTCGTAAGAAAGTACTTGATATTATTGCTCAGGGCCTGGATATTCATAAGTTATACACCAGCAAGGAAGAACGGGAAGAAAAGGTGTATAAGATATTGGAAAAAGTAGGCTTGTCAAAAGAGCATGCCAGCAGATATCCCCACCAGTTCTCCGGCGGACAAAGGCAGCGTATAGGAATAGCCAGAGCCCTCATAATGAACCCAAAGTTAATAATAGCAGATGAATCCATAAGTGCTCTGGATGTATCAATACAATCTCAGGTAGTAAATTTAATGAAGGATATTCAGAACGAAACTAAGGCAGCTTTACTGTTTATAGCTCATGACCTGTCGATGGTTAAATATATTTCAGACAGGATTGGAGTACTACATCTGGGGTACTTGCTTGAAACAGGAACAACGGAAGAGATTTTCTCTAATCCTATTCATCCATATACAAAGTCCCTGCTATCGGCAATTCCACATCCAAATCCTAAAGTGGAGAAGGCACGAATATCGGAATCCTATGATTACGGCACCAGCGGTATAGACTATGCAAAAGGTGTTAACCAAAATGCAGGCGGGACTCACTACGTACTGGCTACTGACGAAGAGTTTAAAAAGTGGACAAATAAATAATTATGAAAAGAATGTACCGTAGAATGGATTCAACCATGCAATTGTACATTCTTTTTTCTTTCTCCGGACTTAATATATCATTACTTTAATGGAATGCATATATAAAAGCTTACATGAAGCACAATCTGCTCCGAGTGAGCTTTTTATCTACCGGATACCATATAGATCTAGAAATATAGTTATCTTGTTATATATATTTATATTCTAAAGCAGCATATATAAATAGATGCTTTGGTGGGAAAATTAAAAAATGAAAAGTCTAATACAAAAGGTGGGATTAATTAAATGAGCAATATATCGAAAAGGCTTGAAAGATTACCGGTTACACCGATGCTCTGGAGGGTGCTTTTTTTAACAGGTATCGGCTGGTTGTTTGACGCCATGGATCAGGGAATGGTATCTGGGGTAATGGCTGCAATAGGTAAGGTGTGGAAGTTGTCGCCGTCCAATTTGGGTTTATTAGGCAGTGCCTCCGCAGTAGGAATGGCTGTCGGTGCGGCAGTCGCCGGGATGGCTGCTGACAGATGGGGGAGAAGGTCAGTAGTTACGCTTACTCTTGTATTATACGGAGCTGCCAGCGCCTTATCAGGATTGGCTCCTAATTTCGAACTGTTACTGTTTTTTAGATTTTTAACCGGATTGGGCCTTGGTGGAGAATTGCCTGCAGCCTCGACTCTTATAAGCGAATTTTCACCGACAAAGGCCCGAGGGCGTATGGTTGTTTTGCTTGAGAGCTTTTGGGCATGGGGATGGATTGTCGCAGCTTTAATTGCCTACCTCCTTATTCCGGTGTATGGCTGGCGTATCGGCTTTTTTCTGGGAGGAATACCGGCGCTGTACGCTGCATATTTGAGAAGAAACATTCCTGAGTCTCCAAGATACCTGGAGCAAAAGGGCCTTTATAGGGAAGCAGACGAAATTGTATGCAAAATGGAGCAGCAGGCAGGGGTTAGTAACGAGATGCCGGATCCGGCTGCCCGACGGATAGAGGAAAGTGGAAGAAATATTGACTTCTCGGACCTATGGTCCAAAACTTATTTTAGGCGTACAATGGTTTTATGGATTCTTTGGCTGGGGATTAATTTCGGCTATTATGGGTTTGTTTTGTGGACTCCCACTCTTCTGGTTGGGAAAGGGTTCAGTCTGGTAAAGGGCTTTCAATTCACACTGTTTATGAGTATAGCTCAGCTGCCGGGATATTACAGTTCAGCCTACCTGATAGAAAGAATTGGCCGCAAAGCGGTTTTAGTAATATACCTGAGTGGTACCGCCGTTTCGGCATACTTGTATGGCCAGGCATCATCGGTAAACTCTGTGCTTATTTTTGGATGCCTGCTCTACTTTTTCAGCCTGGGTGCCTGGGGCGGGGTATATGCTTATACGCCGGAAGTTTATCCAACAAGTGCAAGGGGAAGTGGAGCCGGTTGGGCAGCTGCAGTAGGCCGTCTTGGCGCTATAGCAGCCCCGTACATTGTTGGATTGGTTTACGAGAGCAATGGAAAGCAGGCCGGCTTTACCTATGTATTTCTCATGCTCACAATAGTGTTTGGTATTGTAGCCCTAGTGGTTGCTCTGGCAGGCGTTGAAACCAAAGGGTTGACACTGGATGAAATCAATGAATTAAAACTATGAATGGGATAAGTATTGACATACAAATTAAAATATGGTATATAAAAATTATGTTAGCACTCGTTAAGATAGAGTGCTAATAACATTGCCTGAGATTAATTTTATAAAGTTTAATTTTTGAAAGGAGCGAGTAAAATTGGAAACAAAGGAATTTAGGGCGGAGTCCAAAAGGCTTCTGGATCTAATGATCAACTCAATTTATACTCACAAGGAGATTTTTTTAAGAGAGCTTATCTCTAATGCCAGCGATGCAATAGATAAAGTCTATTACAAAGCATTGACAGACAGTTCTTTATCTTTCGATAAGGACAACTACTACATAAGGATTACAGCTGACAAGGAAAATAGAATATTGAAGCTCTCCGATACCGGTATAGGCATGACAAAGGATGAACTTGAGGAGAATCTTGGTGTCATAGCAAAGAGCGGGTCCTTGAAGTTTAAGAAGGAAAATGAAATAAAGGACGGCTATGATATAATTGGACAATTTGGTGTAGGCTTCTATTCAGCTTTTATGGTGGCTGAAACTGTTACTGTAATAAGCAAAGCCTTTGGCAGCAGTGAAGCTTATAAGTGGGAATCCAAGGGGGCGGAGGGATATATCATTGAGCCCTGCCAGAAAGATGCCTATGGAACAGACATTATTCTTAAAATAAAATCTAGCACTGAGGATGAAAGCTACGATGAATATCTTGAGGAATATAAGCTTAAATCCATAATAAAGAAACATTCGGATTTTATAAGATATCCTATTAAAATGGATGTAACAAAAAGCAGTCTTAAAGAGGGCAGCGACAAGGATTACGAGCAGTATACCGAGGAACAGGTTGTAAACAGCATGGTTCCTCTCTGGAAAAAGAATAAAAATGAGCTGAAAGATGAGGATTACGATAATTTCTACAGCGAAAAGCACTTTGGCTTTGATAAGCCTATTAAGCATATTCATATCAGTGTAGACGGTGCAGTAAGCTATAATGCTATATTGTTTATTCCTGAAAAGACACCATATGATTTTTATACCAAGGAATATGAAAAAGGACTAGAGCTATACTCCAACGGAGTCTTGATTATGAGCAAGTGTGCTGACCTGCTGCCTGACTACTTTGGTTTTGTTAAAGGAATAGTGGATTCCGAAGACCTCTCCCTTAACATTTCAAGAGAGATTCTGCAGCACGACAGACAGCTGAAGCTTATCGCTAAGAATATAAAGAATAAGTTAAAGAGTGAATTGGAAGCTCTGATAAAGAATGAGAGAGATAAATACCTGAAATTCTATGAAGCCTTTGGAAGAACCTTGAAGTACGGAATTTACAACGACTTCGGAAGCAGCAAGGATGAGCTTCAGGATTTGTTGATGTTCTACTCCTCAAAGGAGAAAAAGATGGTTACACTTGGTGAATATGTTTCCAGAATGCCTGAAGAGCAAAAGTATATATACTATGCTTCCGGTGAATCAGTTGAGAGAATTGAAAAGCTTCCACAGACGGAGCTCGTATTGGATAAAGGATATGAAATACTCTACTTTACTGAGGACGTAGATGAGTTTGCAATAAGGATGCTGATGAATTACAAGGAAAAGGAATTCAAATCCGTCTCCAGCGGTGATCTTGGAATAGAGGAAGATCAAAAAGATAAGTCTTCAGAGTCAGAGGACAAGGAAAGGAAAGAGCTTTTTGACAGTATGAAGAGTATTTTAGGTGACAAGGTAAAGGTTGTCAGAGCTTCAAAGAGGCTTAAAAATCACCCGGTCTGCCTGACTAACGAAGGTGAACTATCCATAGAAATGGAGAAGATACTGAGTGCAATGCCTAACAATTCAAATTTAAAAGCTGACAAGGTTTTGGAGATCAATGTTAACCACGAGGTTTTCAACTCCTTAAAGGAAGCTCAGGATAAGGATAAAGATAAGCTCAGCCTGTATACAAATCTTCTTTATAATCAGGCACTGCTCATCGAAGGCCTCACTTTGGCTGACCCTGTAGAATTTACAAATGACATATGTAAATTGATGAAATAATAAAAAGATTATAGAAGAAAGTCTGTAGAATGCTTACAATGAGCTGTTTTACAGACTTTTCCTATATACTGAAATGATCCTCGGAGTAATATGAAATATCATGTTATCTTTTTATTAATAGGTTATCATTCATCTTTTAGGTTTACAAGGGTTGGGAAATGACCTGTATATGGAAGAAATTTATCTAGTATATCTGATGTTTTGATCTTCAGGCTGGAAGTATTTATGCAGGGATGGCAGCCTATATACTCGTCTTTTATTACGTCTTCATCAACTATAAGCTTAACGTTTTGCTCAGTATCGTTCATAAGGCCCATAATGCTTACGGACCCAGGTGTGATATTCAGATACTTTTCCATGTATTCCGCCGGAGCAAAGGATAAACGGGAAGAATTTAGCTGTGCAGATAATTCTTTAGTCTTGAATTTCTTATTACCTGGCATCATGAGAAGATAAAAATCTGTTTGACGGCTGTTGCATAGGAATAGATTTTTACATATTGTTATACCCAAGAGTTTTTCAACATTTTCACAGTTGTCAATGGATGCCGTTGCAACGTGATCTAAACGGCTGTAACGGATATGCAGCTTTTCCAGCAGATCATAAACGGCCATTTCCTTTGGCAATCTTGAATCAGCAGGCCTGCTTGAATAAATCTTTGGATTAATATAAATCTCAGCCATAATATAACCTCGCTTTCCAATATTGTATATAGTATATCATTGCAATTTGTTCAAATCAAAGTACCGAGAAAAAGTTAAAAATGTGTATTCTTCGTTGGATACATTGAAAACACAGAACTTGGCAAAATATATCTGGAGGTGCATATAATGAATTCTCGTAGAAGAAATACCCCGGATATAGGAATTGCCAAAAGTGATAATGAAAGTCTCGCCATAATAGATTCATTGAATCTGATAATGGCTGATAATCTCATCAATAAGGATGACGTAGTTGTTATTACTCCGAACTGGGTACAACCGAATGAACCTAAGAGCGGAGATATCGTTGGCCCGGAGAGTTTAAGAACAATTATAAGCTTTGTAAAGAAAAATAACCCGAAAAGAATAGTTGTGGCCACCGGTTCCGCCGGAGACAGTACAACTGAGGTTATGAAAACTGTAGGCTATGAAAGGATAATTAACGAAGAGAAGGTGGAGTTCATAGATCTTAATCGCGGTCCTTACACAAGGGTTGAGCTGAATCATAACAGCCCTTCCTCCACTTATCTGAATAATATATTCAATGAGATGACCTTCCTCATTTCCTTCGCCCAGCTTAAGATACATAATGAAGCCACTGTCACCGCAGCTATAAAAAATGTTTCATTAGGATGGCCGTCTACTGAAGAGCATGGACATCCAAAGAAAAACTTAGGTATACACAAGGACCTCCATGGTTTTATAAGAGCAATGGCTGAGAAAATAAAAATAGATTTGTCAATTTTAAGCGGAAATCCAGCAATGGTGGGTACCGGGCCTCATGGAGGTGTTCCATACTATACCGGAATAGTAATTAGCGGCACTGACCCGGTGGCAGTAGATACCGTGGGCGCCAGGCTTTTGGGTTTTAAACCTCAGGCAGTTCGCTACCTTTGGGAATTAGACAATTTAGATATCGGAACCAGCGATACTGAACGGATGAATATAAAAGGCCTGACACTGTCGGAGGCGGAAAAAGCCTTCAGCAGAGCCATTTATGGACGGGAAATCTCCTTGGATTAAACTTACAGATAATAAAGGGCTGTCTGTGAAATAAAAATACAGGCAGCTTTTTTTTAACATTAATGGAATACAGCAAAACTCAGCTATAAATGACTTAGAACAGTCTCATTTTTAAAATTATCGACATCTTTACGCATTGTATTTCACATTATTTTGTATTATTATTAAAAAGGCATAATAAAAGGTAAAAAAGTGTAAGTTTATGCAATACTCAGACAAATTCGAATTGGAGATGAAATCAATGTACTCAAGTATCTCAGCCTTTTTATCGAGGGACTGGCTTACAATCTATTTCTCAGTACTTATCCTACTGATACTTGTACCGGTATTTATATATTCAAAAGGATATATAGATGAATACAAGACACACTATTCAACCTGGTATTTTTGGACACTGATGATTTTATTCTGTGCATCCATGCTGGGAGTGGTGGCAGCCGGTGACAGTATCAGTTTTCTTGTTTTTTGGGAACTAATGTCCTTGTTCTCATTTTTTCTCATAATCTACGAATACCGCAGTAGAGAGAATATTAAAATCGGAATCATGTATTTTATTATGACTCATATAAGCGGCCTGCTGCTTATTTGTATGTTTATACTTCTTAGGAAGTACACAGGAAGCACGGACTTTCAGGAAATTGCTGCAGCAGCTTCAAAGCTGACTGGTGCCGAGCGGTCTGTTATATTACTTCTGGCAATGCTGGGCTTCGGCGCAAAGGCAGGTCTGCTGCCGGTTCACGCATGGCTGCCGAAGGCTCACCCATCGGCACCGTCAAATATATCCGCGCTGATGTCCGGAGTGATGTTGAAGATTGCACTTTACGGTTTTATAAGAACAGCTTTTCAGTTTTTAAACGGAGTATCACCATTTTATGCTGGTCTGATTATGCTGACCGGTGTTGTAACGGCAGTCTATTCCGTTATAAATGCGCTGCTGCAGAAGGACATTAAAAAACTTCTGGCTTACTCCAGTGCCGAGAATATCGGTATTATTTTCTGCACCTTGGGGCTTGCACTGCTTTTTAACAGCTACAAGCTCTACGGATTGGGGATAATGGCGCTGACGGCAGCATTATTTCACATTTTGAATCATGCAGTTTTTAAAAGCCTTCTCTTTACCGGGGCAGGCAGTGTGTTGTATGCCACTTCTACAAAAGATATGAACAAACTCGGCGGGCTGTATAAAAAGATGAAATTTGCAGCATCCTGTATGCTTATAGGCACTGCAGCTATCTCCGCCATACCGCCGCTGAACGGCTTTGCCAGTGAAATACTTATCCTCCGAAGCTTTGTGGAAGGCGCTGTGGCTTTCAGGAGTCCAATGCTCGTTATTTTTACGATGTTGTGTGGAATGCTGCTGGCCTTTACCGGCGGCGGAGTAATATGGAGTGCTGTTAAATGCTTCGGAATGACCTTCCTGGGAGAGCCGAGGTCGGAATATGCAGTCAACACTCATAAAATTCCAAAATCAATGAATGTAGGAATGGGTATACTTTCTGTCTATGCAGTTATTTTAGGAGTATTTTCACCTATAGTCATTAATATTGTTTCTTCTGTCGCCTCAGATATAAGTGGACAGACCTCAGGTATTCAAGCCTTCGGGTTCGGCTATGAGATAACCATAGTTTCCGGCCTTATTATCATCATCGGTGTAGTTTTAGATATGATACTCAGGCTTAAATCAAGAAACAAGGTTGTGGAAACTTATGAAACCTGGGGCTGCGGCTTTGATTACCCAAAGCCTTTTATGCAATATTCACCGGATGGCTATTCGCAGCCAATGGCAAGATTTTCAGGAAATATCGCAGGTTATAAAAAGGAAGTCAATGTCAAGGACACCGTGTATCTCAAACAAAAGGTACATGATGTAATTGAGAAAAATTTATACTCTACGGTTATTAAAGCTGTTAATTTCCTTTCTGAAAAAGTTTTAAAGATACATTATGGGAAAATTCAGGTTTATATATCCTATATATTTATCTCACTAATCCTTGCCCTGGTGCTTGTGATTAAATTCGTTTAAGATGGAGGTGACATTATGCAGGGTACATTATTTAAGTACATTTTATACTTTATTCAGAGCTTGATACTTTTACTTTTAACACCGCTTTTCATCGGTATTTTAAAAAGACTAAAGGCATTTGTTAGAGGCTACACCGGCTTTTCAATTTTCCAACCCTACTATAATATTGCCAAGCTAATGGCCAAGGGTAGAATTATTTCAAAAAGTTCATCGCCAGTAACTCTGATAGGCCCTTTTGTCTGTCTTGTGGCGGCATTAACCTCTGCCTTTATGGTACCGGTATTTTATACCGCCGAGGATAATCTTATCGGAAATTTATTCGTTATTATATTTATCTTAGCCATCATAAAATTGTTCAATGCACTGCTGGGCCTTGACTGTGCCAGCACCTTCGGCGGCATGGGCAGCAGCCGTGAAATGTTCATATCCATGTTTGCGGAGCCTATAGTTTTTATTATCATTGCATTTTTATATATGGAGACAAAGAAACTCAATATTTTTGAAATCACTGCAATAAATTCGGGGGTCTTTAAATTCAGTGTAGGCCATATCCTTGCCGCCATGGCATTTTTTGCAGTACTCCTCGCTGAAAACGCGAGAATGCCTGTTGACAACCCGGAAACTCACCTTGAGCTCACCATGATACATGAGGCCATGGTGCTGGATTTATCAGGTTCGGATCTGGCCTGCATAGAGCTTTCCTCTTATATTAAACTCATGGTTTTTATGACAATACTGATAAACTGCTTTTTCCCTTATGGTGTTGGTACAGCCATCACTGTAACATCACTGATAATCGGCATTATTGTGTATTTTGCCAAAATGCTGATATGTATTACAGTGGTAGCAATTATAGAAACAACCATGGCTAAATTCAGGCTCTTCAGGATACCTGAGATTCTTGCAGCGGCTCTTTCCTTGAGTATCGCCGCCATCGCCATAAATTATTTTGCATAGGAGGGAGTTTTGTGGAATTTTTAATTGCATTCATTTTAATATCCGCACTTGCCATGTCAGGGCTTAGAAGGATAAAGCTGCTGAATAATGCCTTTGCAGCTCAATCTCTTCTTATATCAGCACTGTGTATGGCAAAGGGCCTTCAAACGGGAGAGTATCATTATTACATACTCTTCATATTGACTCTTGGTATAAAAGTTCTCGGGATTCCCTATATAGTGAACAGGTCTATAAGACAAATCAAGCTTAACAGGGAAACGGAACTTATAATAAACGGCTTTTGGTCCTACATCTTCACCGGGTTTTCCGTGGCAGTTATCTTTGTTGTTTTAAGAAACTACGGAGACTCCATTTTTAGAACTGGTATTGCTCTTATGATATCCGGTTCAATACTCCTCATAGGCAGGAAAAAAGCTATTACACAGATGCTGGGGCTTCTTACCCTTGAAAATGGCATAGTATTATTTGAAGTAGCCATGATTAAAATGGGGTGGATTATTGAATTCGGTATCCTCTTTGAACTTCTTGTACTGGCCCTCATAATGGGTATGATGATTTTCAGAATCAATAAGACCTTTGACACGGTCAATACTGACTATCTTACAAGTCTAAAGGAATAGAAGGTGAAAAAATGTATATATATCTTGCAGCGGTTATTCTGGTAATTATGATTTTAAACGCTGCTATTATAAAGAATGTTAATGTAATAGCTGTCATCCAAATAGTTATGCTGTCCATACTTACTACAATAACCTTTATTTTGGGGCAAACCGTTATACAAAAAGGCCACATAAGCTTACTGGGCAACCTTGTATATATAGACAGCTTAAACCTCATCCAGCTTTTTATTATAACTACAGTGAGCCTTACTGCTGCAGTTTATTCCCGCAAATACATTAATAATTCCCTGGCGGATAAGGAGATAAATCTCAGGAAGGCAAAAATCTATTATATCCTTTTTACTACTTTTGTATTTTCCATGCTGTTTTTAAGCGTCAGTAATAATATTATGGCCATGTGGATAGGCCTTGAAGCTACAACCCTTGCCACAGCCTTCCTCATTGGCTTTCATAACAGCAAGCTTTCCCTGGAGGCAGCATGGAAGTATATCATACTCTGCTCCATAGGAATTGCCATAGGCCTCATTGGAATAATTTTATTTATATATGGTGTTAACAGGGACGCTGACCCCAATACTCTCCAGTGGACTTTTCTTATGGGCGGAGTGAATTCCGTTCATAAAGGCATTATAAAGGTAGCCTTCACTTTCATATTCATTGGTATCGGCACAAAGGTTGGTTTTGCACCAATGCATACCTGGCTGTCTGACGGCCACAGTGAAGCACCGTCGCCTATAAGTGCCATGATGTCGGGAGCGCTAATAAATCTTGCGCTTTATGTCATCGTACGATTTTATGTCATAGTAAGGCATATAGACGGAATTCAAAACCTTAAATATCTTTTTATTGTTTTCGGATGCATATCCCTTGTGGTTTCAACCTTCAGCATTTTAAGGCAGAGCAACTACAAGAGGCTCCTGGCCTTTTCTTCTGTTGAAAATATGGGAATTATAAGCCTGGGATTCGGTTTCGGAGGCTTTGCCGGCATCTTCGGTGCACTGCTGCATTCCATTATCCATGCTTACGGAAAGAGTCTTCTCTTTCTTGTATCCGGGAATATATTGAGTGCTTATAAGACAAAGAGGACCGACAAAATAAATGCACTCATAAAAACCATGCCTATTAATGCTCTGTTTTTAATTGTCGGCATGCTTGTCATAGTGGGAATGCCACCTTTTGCGGCCTTTTTCAGCGAGTTTAACATATTTGCTGCAGGTGTTGATGGGGGACACTTTATAGCAGTGTCATTGCTGGCCTTTTGCCTTCTTATAGCTTTTGCAGGATTTCTTAATGCCTTTATCCGGATGGTTTTTCAGCATGAAGGTACGGAATACCGCAGGATGGAAAAGGATAAGGAAAATGTTATTCCTCTGATAATAACTATGGCGCTTATATTGCTTGTGAGCTGTGCTTTTAATAATTATCTTTACAAGATATTGTCTGATGCAGTAGCTATCATTAACGGTTAGGAAGTGAGAATATGAAAATAGAGTTCCTACAAAAGGATATTGAAAAGTACGGTACTAAAGGTGTAATAAAGAATGGAAATGAAATGTATATAAACACCAGCGCCTCTGAAATAAGAAATATTGTAAGCAGAATCATCAGAGAATATAAATTGAACTTTGTGGCGGAGTTCTGCAGAGAGGGCGGCTGCTTTATAATCAATGTTATCCTTAGCAGCAGGTCAAGGGGTTATTTTGTCATAATAAGTTATGAAACCGAGGCAGAAATTATCTCCCTTCAGGAACTTATATATCAGTCCCACCTCTTTGAAAGAGAAATCAGCGACCTGTATGGATTAAAGATCTCAGGAGGGCGGGATACCAGGAACTTAGTAAAACATGAGGTATGGGAGAAGGGCGTTTATCCGCTTAGAAAAGGTTTTTCCTATGGACAGAAGATTAATGACAAAAGGGAAATTGAGGAATACGGCTTCAAGGCGCTTGAAGGTGAAGGCGGCTACCAGATACCGGTAGGGCCTGTACATGCAGGAATAATTGAGCCCGGTCATTTCAGATTCAGCGTCATAGGTGAGCAGATTGAGAATTTGGAAATACGGCTTATGTATAAGCACCGCGGCATCGAAAAGATAGCGGAAAATATTGACGCAGATGCACTGAACCTTCTTTTTGAAAGGGTAGCCGGCGAATCCTCCGCAGCCTATGGCGAGGCTTATGCACAGCTTGTAGAAAAAATGACAGGTTTCAGGCCGACTATAGAAGTTCAGGCTTTGAGAGTCGTCCTCCTGGAGCTTGAAAGGATATATAATTATCTGGACGATATTGCAGGTATATGTGTTGATATAGGCTACAGCTACCCTGCTAAAAAGTATGGCTATTTTTCTGAATTAATACATCAGCTCTGTGAGAGATTAACCGGCAGCAGATATCTAAGAAATTCTATAATTCCCTGCGGAAATAATGTGGAATATACTGCCGAAAAGGCTCTGGATATAAGGACAACTTTAAATTCTTTGCAAGGCAGGCTGAATGATATTATCGATATGACACTAAATGCCGTATCCTTCCTTGACAGAGTGGAGCATACCGGGTTGGTCTATAACGAAAAAGCTAAAAGGTTATGTATGACAGGTATTGTTGGACGTGCATCCGGTATAAGTTATGACGTAAGGTACAGCTTTGGTTATGAAATATATAGAAATATAAAAGAGAATGTGAATACGGAACCCATTGGAGGAGTTTTTGAAAGATATAAGCTAAAGGTTTGCGAGATCAGAGATGCCTTTGCCTTTATTGAGAAGGCTTTAACTTTTATCAGCGGCGACATAACGGTAAGTAAAACCAGGATAAACTTGAAAGAAGGTTTAGAGGGCGTCGCTGCTGTAGAGACCGTCAAGGGCGAACTTGTGGTATATGGAAGGGTCGGCAAAGATAATAAATTTGACAGGGTATATTTCAAAACACCTTCCTTTACAAATTGGGATGG
>JAUZPH010000090.1 GCA_030706065.1 Bacillota bacterium
TGATAATTACCTTCAAAGTAAATAGTTTGTCACCCATAAAATCCGATGAAAGGAGAGTTTCCTTTGATAAACGAGATAAAGGATACCTTGAGAAGCATAAGCACATTTAACCTCATAATCCTAATCTTTATTTTAAATTGTGGATTTGTTATTGATATAAAATATATTTTTATTACAATACTTGGCCTATTGGTGGGAATGATCAATTTATATCTGAGGGCAATCATGTTAAGCCGGCTTGCTGGAAATAGTATTCCAAAAATATCAGTGACTTATTTTGCAGGGTATACTCTCCGTATAGGCTTCACTGCACTTGCAGGCGGGATGTTGTTTACCGTGGATAGATATTATCTATTGGCCTATACAACAGGGTATATACTTCATTTTTCCGGAATCATACTCTATGGCTTTAAGTTGAATTTACCTGAAGGGAAGTGATGATTTGGGATCGTCTCCAACCTTGTTTTCAATCAACTTATTCGGATTGCCTGTAGAAATCACCATGGATATACTTGCACAATGGGTAATAATTGCCATCCTTTCATTATTTGCAATATACTCAACTTCAAGTTTAAAGAACATACCTGACAGAAGGCAGAACAGGATTGAAATACTTGTTGACACCGTGAATAAACTTGTTACGGATAATATGGGAGAGGAATATAAAAACTTCGTTCCATACATAGGAACACTGATGATTTTCCTTTTATCAATGAATTTATCAGGTTTGTTTGGAGTAGAACCCCCTACCAGGGATTACAGTATTGCTCTCAGCCTGGGCCTAATCACCTTCATTGTTATTCAGGGACATGTAATACGAAAACACGGGCTCCTTCACTACTTCCTCGGTTATACCAATCCCTATGCAGTTATGATGCCCTTGAATATAATTGAAAGAATTATGATTCCCATTTCCCTAAGCCTGAGATTATTCGGAAACATGACAGCAGCTTCGGTACTTGTAGGACTGATTTACAGCGGTCTCGGAGGCTTAGGTTTACTTAGCCAGCTGGGTATTCCGATACCCTTCCATTTCTATTTCGATATATTTGACGGAACAATTCAGATGATTATTTTTACTATGCTGACAATGATCAATATAAAGGTTATCTCAGAACATTAAATATAACAAGTATACGTAAATTATCAGCAATCCAATAAAATTAAAGGAGGTGTACATATGAGTCATGAAATCGTATTGGCAGCCTGCGCTATAGGCGCGGCTCTCGCGGTATTGGTTGGACTGGCCGCTGGATTCTCAACGGGAAATGCCACCGGGAAAGCAATAGAGAGTATTGCAAGGCAGCCTGAAGCCAGCGGAAAAATAATGAGTGCCCTGATTATCGGCAATGGTTTCGCAGAAGCTACCGCCATCTATGGTCTGCTTGTTTCAATTCTTTTAATATTTGTGGGAATAAAAGGCTAGCAGCATTATGAAAGGGTTTAATAACGAAGCCCAACTTATACATGCTTCAAAATACTGAATTTTCAACAGTTTTTGAGCATGTATGAGTTAATATCCAAGTTTAAACCCCAGAGCTCTTTTAAACTTCTGTCCTGAACAATGATATAGAGCCTGTAGGTACCTCGCATCACTTTCCCTTAAAGAGTAGATATCGTGTGGTACCTGTTTTTTTGCATGCTTTTTATGAAACATGGCTGAGGGGAGGTTACTCATAGTTGGAAATTAATTTTACAAGGATTGTCATTTCCACTATAAATTTCGTCATACTGTACTTTATATTAAAGCATTATCTTTTCAAGCCTGTTAACAAGGTACTGGATTCCAGGGAAAAAGGCATATCCGAGAGAATAACAAAAACAGAGGCGGACTCAATGGCAGCTGAAAAGCTTCGGCTTGAAAGAGAGGATTCTCTGAAACACCTTGAGGAAGAAGGTAAGCAACTAATTGAAGATTACAAACTCAAAGGTGAAGATTTGTACAAAGAAATAATTGCCGCAGCAAGGAAAGATGCCGAACATGCAGTAGAAAGGTCTAAAACTGAAATTCGCCTGCAGCAGGAGAAGGCTGAGGAAGAATTAAAAAACGAGGTAATCAATCTCGCCCTGGCATTTTCCGAAAAGGCTCTGGCAGATTCCTTGGATGAAGCAATACATAAAAAACTCATAAATGACTTTATTGTGAAGGTGGATAAATGAGATGTATGAATACCTGGATAGAAGGTACGCTTCCGCACTGTATGAGGTTGCGGAAAACCGTGGACGTGTAAAAGAATATCTTGAAACACTAAAACAGATATCTGAAATCATCTGTATCAATGAAGGTATATTTGAAATTCTCAAAAGTCCCAACATAAGTACGCAGAAAAAGAAAAAGATTTTCATTGAACTCTTCAAAGGAAAGATAGATTCCGAACTCCTGGCCTTTCTCCTCATACTTATAGATAAGAACAGAATACTTTACCTTAAAGAAAAAGTGGTGGAAATGGAAAAAATTCAGCTTGAAAAAGAAGGTATGCTGATAGCTGAAGTAAAGACGGTAATTCCTCTTGACCACAAAGAAAGGAACGCCCTGAAGACGAAGCTCGAAACCAGATATAATAAAAATATTATTTTAAATGAGGAAATCGACACCGGTATAATAGGCGGAGTTTGGGTTCGGATAGGCAGTGATATTATTGATGGAACAATAAAATCCAGGCTTCATGAAATAAAGGAAGCAGCTATTAGAACTAAATGGAGGTAGAATTATGCTGATAGGCCCTGAAGAGATTGCATCAGTAATCAAAAGGGAAATTGTAAACTATGGACAAGATGTAAAAGCGGTAGATTCGGGAAATGTAATTCAGGTAGGTGATGGCATCTGCCGGATTTACGGACTTAAACACTGCATGGAAGGCGAACTCCTGGAATTCCCCAATAAAACCTATGGCATGGCATTAAACCTGGAGCAGGATAATGTGGGATGTGTTCTACTTGGAAATGACAGAAGCATTAAAGAAGGCGACCTTGTAAAAAGGCTCGGGCATATTGTAAATGTTCCCGTTGGAGATTCCCTCATTGGAAGAGTTGTAAACTCCCTCGGAATTCCCGTTGATGGTAAAGGCCCCATTCTTTCTTCTGAAAGCAGGCCCATAGAAATTACTGCGCCGGGAGTTATTGAAAGGCAGTCCGTCCGTGATCCTCTCCAAACCGGAATCAAGGCAATTGATTCCATGATACCTATAGGGAGAGGACAGAGGGAACTCATCATTGGAGACAGACAAACCGGAAAGTCTGCCCTTGTTGTTGATACAATCATCAATCAAAAGGGCAAAAATGTAATATGTATATATGTGGCTATCGGTCAGAAGCAATCCACTGTAGCCCAGGTTGTAAACACCTTCACTGAAATGGGTGCAATGGACTATACCATTGTTATCTCCTCAACAGCTTCGGACTCATCTCCCCTTCAGTTCATTGCTCCATATTCTGGATGCAGTATAGGAGAATATTTTATGAAAAAAGGCAAAGACGTACTCATTATATACGATGACCTGTCTAAGCATGCCGTTGCCTATAGGACAATGTCTCTTTTGCTAAGAAGACCTCCGGGGCGGGAAGCTTATCCAGGTGATATTTTCTATGTACATTCAAGGCTGCTTGAACGGGCTGCAAAGCTATCAGACAAGCTTGGTGGAGGCTCCTTGACGGCCCTTCCAATAATTGAGACTCTTTCCGGAGATGTCACTGCATATATTCCTACAAACGTAATATCCATTACTGACGGACAGATATTTTTGGAATCGGAGCTCTTTTACAGCGGCCAGCGTCCTGCCGTCAATGCAGGGATTTCTGTCTCCAGAGTTGGCGGCAGTGCCCAGATAAAAGCGATGAGACAGGTTGCTGGAAACCTGAGGCTGGAGCTTGCCCAATACCGGGAGCTTGCCGCTTTTGCCCTCTTCGCCTCGGACCTTGAAAAAGAAACAGTGCGAAGGCTGCAGAAGGGAAAGATCCTTCTTGAAATACTCAAGCAGGATCAATATAAGCCTATGTCCGTTGAAAAACAGGTAATGATTCTTTATGCTGCAACCCACAATCATCTGGAAAATATAAGGGTATCCAATGTGAGGAATTATGAGGAGAGGTTCTTTCAGTATATGGATACCCATCATAGGGATATTGCAGCACTTATAAATGCAAGAAAGTCCCTTGATGAGGAAATTGAAGAAAAACTCACACAAGCTATAAGGGAATTCACAAGTGAGTTTTTGTCAGAGGAGCATTAGAAATGGCCGGTGCAGGACTTGTAACTATAAAAAGGAGAATAAAATCCATAACCAGTATAAGAAAGATAACCAAAGCCATGGGGCTTGTAGCAACGGCAAAACTGCGCAGGTCCAGAGAGAACCTGACTAGAAATGAAAATTTTTACTCCGAATGCAAAGGTATTTTACAAGAGGTATTTGAGAATTACTCCAGAGAGAATGTATATAACTCCGGAAATGGTTCAAATATTAATCTATATATAATTTTTACTTCAGATATGGGGCTCTGCGGGAGCTTCAATTCCAATATGGTGGGCAAAGCTTTGGAGATGCTCCGTTTGGAAACCTTAAATCCCAGAATAATGATTATCGGCAGCCGCGGAAAGGCTTACTTAAAGAAGCTTGGATATGATATATCCGATGGAATAGTGGAGGTACCGGATAATCCATCCTTCAGCGAAGCAGAAAATGTTGCGGAGGGGATATTAAAAGGCTTTGCAGAGGGTGAAATAGGACAAGTCTTTGCTGTTTTTACCCATTTTATTTCAGGGGTAAAACAGTTCGTTGAATTTCAAAGGCTTCTTCCCCTTCCCTATAAATATGACGACTGCAGTAAAGAGATAGCTGCCTTTGAGCCCACTATCGATTCAGTGGCAGAGGAAGCAGTAAGGCTGTATATGACTGAGCAACTGCTTTACTGTACGCTGAATTCAAAAGCCAGCGAACATTCGGCAAGAATGAATGCCATGAACAGTGCCACCAGAAATGCAGATGAATTACTGGATAAGCTGAAATTAAAGTATAACAGGGTAAGGCAGGGTATGATTACTCAGGAGATATCAGAAATCGTGGGCGGGGCTGAAGCCTTGAGATAAGAGAGGAGGATGGCTATGGAACAGAGTATCGGTAGAGTTATACAGGTCATAGGGCCGGTTATAGATGTTAAATTTGATTCGGAAAACCTGCCGAGCATCTATAATGCCCTTGAAATAAATATGGGAGACAGAGTACTGACTGCTGAGGTGGAGCAGCATATAGGAGACGATGTAGTACGAGCTATTTCCATGGAAAATACCGAAGGTTTACGGAGAGAGATGGAGGTTTATGACACCGGCAGGCCCATTACAATTCCGGTGGGCAGTGAGGTGCTTGGAAGGCTCTTTAATGTCCTCGGCAAGCCTATCGATGATAAAGGGCCTATTATCCCTGAAGGATACTGCCCCATTCACTGTCCGCCACCTACCTTTGTGGAACAGGCTGTAGAACCGGAAATATTCGTAACGGGCATAAAGGTCATTGATTTGATCGCGCCTTATCAAAAGGGCGGAAAGATAGGCCTCTTCGGCGGTGCAGGAGTCGGCAAGACCGTTATCATTCAGGAGCTCATAAATAATATTGCCAGGGAACACGGCGGTATTTCAGTTTTTACCGGTGTTGGTGAGAGAACAAGAGAAGGAAATGACCTCTATAATGATATGATAGGGTCTGGAGTTATAAATAAGACGGCACTGATATTCGGCCAGATGAATGAGCCACCGGGAGCCAGGATGAGAGTTGCACTTACCGGGCTCACCATCGCGGAGCATTTCCGAGACAAAGGACAGGATGTACTGCTTTTTATCGACAATATATTCAGGTTTACCCAGGCGGGATCCGAGGTTTCCGCACTGCTTGGCAGGATTCCCAGTGCCGTCGGCTACCAACCTACCCTTGCTACAGAAATGGGGACTCTTCAAGAGAGAATAACTTCTACAAAACACGGTTCCATAACATCTGTACAGGCCGTTTATGTTCCGGCTGACGACTTGACAGATCCTGCTCCGGCAACAACCTTTACTCATCTTGATGCCACCACAGTACTTTCAAGGTCCATAGTGGAATTGGGTATATACCCCGCCGTTGACCCTTTGGAATCTACTTCAAGGATACTTGATCCGAGAATCGTCGGTGAAGAGCATTATAATGTGGCGGTCAATGTGAAGCATATACTTGAACGTTACAAGGAGCTTCAGGATATCATCGCCATCCTCGGCATGGATGAACTTCCGGAGGAGGATAAGCTGATCGTTTCAAGGGCCAGAAGGGTCCAGAAATTCCTCTCCCAGCCTTTTACTGTGGCAGAACAGTTCACCGGCACCAAGGGAAAATTCGTGCCCCTTGAGGAAACAGTGAGAGGCTTTAAGGAAATACTTGAAGGCAAATGTGATAATCTGCCCGAGGCTGCATTCTTTTTTACAGGAACTATAGATGAGGTCCGTGAACACGCCAGGAAAATGCTGGAGGGATAGTTATGAATAACCATTTTAAATTGCACATTCTTACTCCGCACTGCGACTTTTTCAATGATACCGTACTACATCTCAAGATTATGGATTCAAAGGGCCCTATGGAGATTCTGCCCAACCATATGTACCTCGTTACCATGATCAAGCCTTCATCCGCAGAGTTTACGGACAGCAACGGCAAGATTTATACAGCGCTTATATCAGAGGGAATTATGAAAGTCCATGATAATACAGTAGTATTACTCTGCAAAAATGCTGCATGGCCCGAGAATACAGATGATGTTATACCATAAAATCCATTGAGTTGTGACTATCAATCCTTTTCAATATTAATCTTTATATATCGGAGGCGGAATGTTTAGCTTATTGCACAATACATTTATATAAACATACAAAAATGATGACTAAATTGTTAATAGTCTGTATAATATAGTCATATCATTTAACGGGGTGATTTTCGTGTCAACATATGAAGAAATTAATGAGCAGGATGTTCTCAAGGATCTAAGATATTTAGTTTTATTGTCCAAGCAGTATCCAACGATAAATTCAGCATCTTCAGAGATTATTAATCTTCAAGCCATTTCAAACCTGCCCAAGGGGACTGAACATTTTCTCAGTGATGTACATGGAGAATATGAACAGCTTGTTCATGTTTTAAAGAATGCATCAGGAGTAATTAAAAGGAAAATAGAAGATATCTTTGGTAACACATTGAGGCAAAGTGAGAAGAAAAGCCTGTCAACTCTTATATATTATCCAGAACAAAAACTGGATATAATATTAAAACAGGAGGAAAATATAAGGGATTGGTATAAAATTACCTTGTACAGGCTTATAGAAATATGCAGACACGTATCTTCAAAATATACAAGATCGAAGGTCAGAAAGGCACTTCCAAAGGATTTTGCATATATTATAGAGGAGCTTCTCCATGAATCTCCGGAGAGATTAGACAAGCATGAATATTATGGGGAGATAATTAAAACAATTATTGATATAGATAGGGCAAAGGAATTTATTGTTGCCCTTTCAAAGCTCATTCAAAGACTAGTAATAGATAGGCTGCATATCATAGGAGATATATATGACAGAGGACCGGGAGCCCATATTATTCTGGATACCCTAATAGACTATCATTCCGTTGACATCCAGTGGGGCAACCACGATGTACTTTGGATGGGAGCTGCCGCAGGCTCGGAGGCCTGTATAGCAAATACACTGAGAATTTCCGCCCGCTATGCAAATCTCGATACCATCGAGGATGGATATGGCATAAACCTGCTTCCCCTTGCCACCTTTGCACTGGACTTCTACAAAAATGATCCATGCACAGGCTTTTATCCGAAGTTTGACACAGAAAAGAACTATAGTGTAAATGAAATACAGTTGATTGCCAAAATGCACAAGGCTATAGCCATTATCCAATTTAAGCTGGAAGGAGAAATTATAAACCGCAGACTAAACTTTAATATGAAGGATAGATTATTGCTAAATAGAATAGACTATCAGGAAGGCACTATTGAACTTGAGGGAAAAAGCTATAAATTAAATGATAGAAGCTTTCCGACTATTGATTCTAAAAATCCTTATAAGCTTTTAAAAGAAGAGCATGAACTAATGGAAAAGTTAAAGTCATCTTTTATGAACAGCGAAAAGCTGAACAAGCACGTGAGGTTTTTATTTGCTAACGGGAGCCTTTACTTGAAATACAATTCAAATCTCCTGTATCATGGCTGCATACCGTTAGACGAAGACGGCAGTTTGAAGAAAGTAAAACTCAGAGATAAGGAATACAGTGGCAAACTTCTACTTGATAGGTTGGACATACTGGCCCGTGAAGGCTACTTTCACAAGGATAACCCCAAGGCCAAACTTTTTGGAATGGATATAATGTGGTACCTGTGGACCGGACCTTACTCTCCTCTCTTTGGAAAGGAAAAAATGACCACCTTTGAAAGGTACTTTATAGATGACAAGGAAACTCATATTGAAAAAAAGGATCCGTACTATAACCTCCGCGATGATGAGAAGGTTTGTGATAATATTCTTAGGGAATTCGGACTGAATCCAGAAGAAGCACATATTGTTAATGGACATGTGCCTGTAGAAAAAAAGAAGGGTGAAAGTCCTATAAAAGCAAATGGGAAATTATTGGTGATAGATGGCGGCTTTTCCAGAGCATATCAGGGCAAGACAGGATTAGCAGGATATACCTTAATCTATAATTCCTTCGGTCTCCTCCTTGTATCCCATGAGCCATTTCAATCCACCGAAAAGGCTATAAAGGAAGAATCGGATATCCTGTCCTCAACGGTACTATTGGAGCAGACAGTTCTCAGGAAAAGAGTCGGTGATACAGATGTCGGTGCTATCCTTCAGGAACAGATCAAGAATTTGAAACTTCTTCTCTCTGCCTATAGAACAGGCTTGATAAAGGAACAAAACAAGGATTAATCTTCTTTGAAATGACAAAAATCCACTGCACCGCAGTGGATTTTTGTTATAATCCAAAAGTGATTCGATATTCAAAACAAAGGAGCTTATGGACGGCATATATGCCGCAAAATTATCTACTTTTTACGAAAGGTATACCCTCCGACTTTGGAGCTCTCGACCTCTTGGAGGTAAACACAAGAACCACCATCGTAGCAACATAAGGCAGCATCTTATAGTATGTTTCATTTATCTTTAGGGCATTTAAGAAAGGAATAAGTGAATATGAAGATCCAAGGGCCCTTAAGAATGCGAAAAACAATGCCGCAAAAAGTATCTTTATAGGCTTCCACTGACCAAATATCATTACAGCCAGCGCAAGGAAACCAAAACCGGCAACGCCGTTATGCCCATCTATATTACCGTTCATTACTCCTACAGAATAGAAATAACCTCCTATTCCTCCTAGAAATCCTGAAAGTGCTACTCCTAAATACCTCATTTTGTATACGCTGATACCTACAGAATCTGCTGCCTGAGGGTGCTCACCGCAGGCTCTGAGCCTCAGGCCAATCCTGGTCCTATAAAAGATAATTGTTGCAATGATTAGAAATAAAAAACCAATATACACTGTAAGATATGTGTTTTTGAAAAACAGGTCGCCTAGTATTGGAATTTTACTAATCCCCGGAACACTTTTGATGTAAAAATCTATATGTGTTGTAACACCATCACTGTTGAATTTCATTTTGGAAAACAGCAGTATTGCAGCGGGAATAAGCATGTTTAGAGCTGTACCTGTAATTGTCTGGTCTGCTTTCATATTAATGGCTGCAAAGGCTAAAAGCATGGAATACAATATTCCTGCAGCAGCAGCTATCAGCATTGCTATAATTAGTACTAACTGTGGATTCACTCCCGAACTTTGTATAAATAAAACAGACAGGCATCCGAAAAATGCTCCAAACAGCATAACACCTTCAAGGGCGATATTAATGACTCCGCTGTTTTCGCTGAACATACCTCCTAATGCTACCAATAGCAAGGGTATTGCAACAGGTAGAGTATTTTGAACTAAGTAGAAAACTGTATCCATGAATTACACCTCCTCTTTTTGGTTTCCATCCGCTATGATTACTGCTTCCTCATTTGCGTTACTCTTTACTGTCTTGTTCCTGCGTAAATTTTTAATAAACTTGACAATAGTTGTTTGCATAAGTACCGAGAAGGCAGAGAAGTAAATAATTACGGCAATTACAATATCAATTATTTCAGGTTTATATCCGTAAAGTGCAGCAAGAGTACCGCCTCTTTGTATATGAGAGATAAATGCAGAGGACAATATGATACCTAAAGGGCTTGAACTCGCAAGGAGCGCAACGGCTATACCGTTAAAGCCGTTTGCAGCTATAATATTAATTGGCTCATAGGTCATACTGCTGCCGGTTATCATGGACGGTGCCAGTATTTGAAATGCACCTCCAAGTCCTGCGGCTCCACCTGCAATAGCCATGGTAAGAATTGTATTTCTCTTATGGTTCATTCCGGCATATTGACTGGCTTGTTTACTGTAGCCTGTAGCTTTAAGCTCATACCCGAAGGTTGTTTTGTTTAAAATGATATGCAGTATAATGGCTATGGCTATAGCTATAAATATCGATATATTAACGCTGGAATTTTTTACACCCAGAGAAGGAATCTGTGCAGAGGCAGGCAAATATGCAGTTCTTGTCTTTGCAGAAA
>JAUZPH010000091.1 GCA_030706065.1 Bacillota bacterium
GTTGGCACCATATCCTTTTCAATAACCTTCAGTCCATTGGGTTTATTCCAGTCTGAAGCCAATTTTGCCAAAAATTTATTGTAGGATATGCCTACGGAAATTGTAAGTCCAGTCTCCTTCCTTACTGCATCTTTAATACTTTGTGCAGAATCCAGTGGATCTTGATCAAGTTCACTGATATCTAAATAAGCCTCATCAATGCTCAAAGGCTCTACATGAGGGATTAACCCATAGAATATATTGAAAATCTTGTTTGAAACCTCCTTATATCTCCAATACCTGACAGGCAAAAATATTCCATTTGGGCACTTTGCTCTTGCCATGTACAAAGGCATGGCACTTCTTACACCATAAGCCCTTGCTTCATAGGAACATGTTGCCACAACTCCCCTTTCCGTTGTTCCCCCAACAATAACAGGTTTTCCTTTCAGTTCCGGATTATCCGCTGTTTCAACAGATGCAAAAAAAGCATCCATATCCACATGCATTATCACCCTGTTCATTTTTGCTCCTCCAAATTTACTATTAATTGTTTTTCATTTGCAATTGTATAACCCTTAAATCAGGTTAAATCGGATATGCTGAGAAGTGTCATAAGTATATCCTCTTTTTCCGAATTCTTATAGGCTATAACACAGACAGTTTTTATTGGGTCAGCAACTTTAAAAGATGTGTTTTCACTTTCAAAGCTTCCCTTAACTTCCATATCACCATAAGCGGCCTTGAATCTCTGCAGTTCTGTAATCACTTCATTAATAGTCCAACCAACAACATTTTCTTCTCCATGTACTTCCACAAATTTAGCTTCAAGCTGCCCTGATAATTTAATTATACCAAAACTTTTGTGTTCTTCCAAAGTTCCATGATGTAATGCTACCTGCTGTGCTCCAATCAATTTTGCCTTTTGCAGTTTCTCCTGAAGAGTAGTTATATTCATAAAATCCTCCTTGATATTGTTTCCATATTATTCAATTAGTAGCCTCTCTTACAATATATTATCAGAGTTCTACCAGTAGAATATGGTTATATATGTAATTAACACTAACAATCGGTATTTGTCGAAAACTTTTTTTCTAATAAATATGCAAAATGCTTGAAATCAATAATGTTTTACATTCAAGGTGAATTTATTTGAATCTATTTTATATCAACACTTTTCGTCATTTTAGATTATAAAATAGCAGGTAACTAAAAATGTTGAACCGTATATTTATTCCTGAAAGTTTCGGCCATTCTTGCACAATTATTGAAAGGCTTGTATATCAACGCCTGCAGGGTTCTTCATCGTAATGTCTTCTGTATGCTTATGCATGATTTTTTTCTAGACATATTATTAAAATTTGTTTACAATATAATTCGTTTAATAGATTTATATTTGAGAAAATGTACAGAAAACAGCATGGCTCAAGGGTTATCCAGCCGTAAGCATGATAAAAATAGGGGAGGAATGATACATGGCAATACACATCATAGGTATGCCTATGAACCACGGAGCAGATAAAAATGGGGCCAATTTAGGTCCTGATAAATTTAGAGAATTGGATATCATGGACTCATTGAGAGATATGGGATATGAAGTCTGTGACTTAGGAAATATAGAGGTAACAGAAGTTACTGACGAACAAATTCACAGATGTGACAGCAAGTTAAAATATTATGATGTAGTAATAGATGCCAACACCAAATTGGCATTTAAAACCTACGAATCTATATCCAGCGGAAACTTTCCACTAGTACTAGGTGGCGACCACAGTCTGGGAATGGGAAGTATAGCAGGTGTAAGTAAACAATTTACAAATGTTGGCGTGGTTTGGATTGATGCTCATGGTGACATGAATACTTATGAGACCACATTAACAGGAAATATTCACGGCATGCCGCTGGCTGCATCTATGGGAAAAGGACCGGACAAGCTAGTCAATCTGTTTGAACATAGAATAAAGGTAAAAGAAGAAAATGTTGTACACATAGCCGGAAGGGATTTAGATCCCGGTGAAATTGAATTATTGCATAACTCAAAGGTTAACGCCTATACCATGGACAGGGTTAGAAAACTTGGATTAGATAGAATCATCGAAGAAAGCATCGACTATCTAAGGGATCGAGTAGATGCGATTCATGTAAGCTTTGATATAGACTCAATAGATTCAAATTATGTTCCTGGCACAGGAACACCGGTTAGGGATGGACTGACAGTTGAAGAAGCGCAAAAACTCCTTAATGCTTTTGCTTCTTCAGGAATGATGGTTTCATTGGATTTTGTCGAGTTGAATCCTTTACTTGACAATGAGGATGAAACTGCAAAAATATCTATGCAGCTGCTTAAGGGCATATTTGCAAATTACAATACACACATCAATAACCAGCTTTTGCTTGGATAAAAAAGTGGCTTGTACGCCACTTTTTTCTTTCTTTAAATCCAGGAAACCTTCTCTTCAAAAAGTTCTATTACTTCCTCTTCAGACAGAATTCCACTACCTTCCCAGTCATGAAGTCCATCTCCTATAAGTTCCGTTATGAGCCTTTTCTTATCTTTCTGAAGGGCCAGTATTTTTTCTTCTATTGTCCCCTTTGCTATAATTTTTATGACCTCAACAACATTTTTTTGACCTATACGATGCGCTCTATCGGCAGCCTGTTCCTCTACGGCGGGATTCCACCAGGGGTCAAAATGTATCACTACGTCTGCGGAGGTTAAATTTAAACCAGTCCCTCCTGCTTTAAGGCTTATTAAAAAGACAGAATTTTCGCCATCATTAAATTCTTTAACCATCTTCATCCTCTTATCCGAGGATATTGAACCATCAAGGTAACTGAAAGAGATGCCTTCAGCTCCGACCCGTTTTATGATATTCTTCAGTACAGAGGTAAATTGAGAGAAAACCAGTATCCGATGCCCTTCTTCTATACTATCCTTGAGTATCTCAATTAATGCCTCCAATTTTGAACTGCTCCCGTCATATCCGTCCATAGCTACTGAAGGATCTAGACAGAGCAGCCTCAATTTAGTCAAGTAAGATAGAATCTCAATCTTGCTGTTTTTGAATTCTTCCTCCTTAACTTTTTTCTGTATCAATTCCATTGCATGGTTTGCATAGGCTTTATAGACTTTCTTCTGTTCCTCACCTAAATCTACCATAAGAGTCTTTTCTATCTTGTCAGGGAGTTCCTTAATAACATCTTTCTTCTTCCTTCTGAGGATAAAGGGCCTTATTAGCCGATTTAGTTCTTCAATTACAACCGGTTCCTCCCTGAGCCTTTTGTCATATCTGACACTAAACCTCTTTTCATCATAAAGGTATCCGGGCATAATAAAATCAAATATTGACCAAAGCTCCATGAGAGAGTTCTCTATAGGTGTCCCAGATAATGCAAACTTCCTCCTAGCCCTAATCGCCTTTGCCGATTGTGAGTTTTGGGAATTGGGATTTTTTATATTCTGTGCTTCATCCAATATACAGTAATCAAATTCAACCTCACTATAATATTCCAGATCTCTCCTCAAGAGATTATATGTCGTTATTAAAACATCATAATCCTCAAAATTTTGAAGTATCTCTTCTCTTTCCTCTTTAAATCCATTAACCGCCGCAGTCCTGATGTCCGGTGCGAATTTGTCAAATTCGGTGGTCCAATTAAATACCAATGAAGTCGGAGCAACTATTAGTGTTTTTTCTCCCTTCTTGGATGCTATAAAGGCTATAGTCTGAATAGTTTTACCCAGGCCCATTTCATCGCCCAAAATTCCTCCGAACCCCAAATGATCCAGAGTTTTAAACCATTTATATCCTGTCTTCTGATACTCTCTCAGCGTACCTTTAAAAATGCCGGGCTCCACAAAAGTTAAACTTTCTAATGAATTAAGCCTATTTTTAATTTCATCAAGTTCATCATTTCCTTTAATATACCTAATACCGCTTTTCTCCAGATAATCGCTTAAATATACACCTTTGTTCTTGTGTATCCTTAAATTATTGTCCTTTAAACTGCCGGCATCCAGAGAATCAACAAGTTTTAAGAACTTGTTGAGCTCTAATTCCTCCAAATCAAGAAAATGTCCATCCTTAAGCCTGTAATACTTTAGATTTTCTCTGAAAGCTCTTAATATTTCAGCTGTTTCCCCTGCCGGTATATCGCCAATTTTAAAGTCAAGCTCAAAGTAATCATACTTTCCTGCTTTTATTTCTCCTTGAATGCCATTAGTTCCTATGGTTTTTAGTCCTTTAAAATTCTCAGAGTAATATATTTCTCCTATTTCCTGCAGCTTCCCCACTTCACTCTTGAAAAACCTGTATATATAATTATCATCTTTTAAAAGGTGGAATTTCTTCTTAATTGGTTCAAATCCATAGCTCCTAAGAATAGCTTTGACCGCTCCTTCCTTCTTCTCGTTCCTGTAGATTACCTTTTCCGTACATTCCTCGAAGATATTAAATTCATAAGAACCATACTTAACCTTCAATATCAGAGTGATTTCTCTGTTTTCCATATTAAAATAGAAACTGAAGCTGCAGTCACTGAGTACTATTTTTTCTTTTATAGCTCTTGACATTGTTACATTCAGCGAAAGGAAGTTTAAAGCAGGTATAAGCCTCCTTAGTACTGTATCTTCCTCTGAAGCAGGAAACACCACAACTTTGGCCTGGTTAAATATTTGAAGGTAAGGAGTAATCCTGTGGCAAAAATCAAAGTCAGGTAAATATATGGAGGAACCATATAAAAAAGTATTATTTTTTGAAGAAAGGCTGGCTGGCATGCCTCCAGGAGATTTAAGAACATATTCTTCCGCAATAAGCTTTAAATCAAAATCTACAGGAGGATTAACAGATAAAATCTCTGTTTCCACAGGTCTGCTGAAAAAGCCCTCATTCAGATAAACCCTATGTTTTTGAACTACCTGAAAAAATTCTCTCGTTAAATAATCAGGAATATTAATATATTTACCTTCTATACCACTGACAGCATTTCTACTAATGTATTTATTACTTTCGTCAATAGATACTATGGTTTCAATAAAATCAATCAGATGCCTATCCTTCGAAGAAAGCTGCTGTTCATTCATATTAAAAGTAAAGCTCTTGCCGTAATTGACAGGAATGCTATTATGCAGCGAGATTAGAAACTGTTTTATATCCTTCAGGATATAAAGATTAGCAGCACTTGTTGACGATAAACCTATTTTAAACTCTGCTGAAAGGTTATTATTCCATTCACTTTTATTGATGTATACTTCGATTTTTACTTCATCTTTTCCATCTTCATCTCCCAGAAGCATCGATAAAACATTTTTTATATGTATGTCTTTTTGTTCTATTTCAACTTCCTTAATAAGAGGGTGGTCCGCCAGTGCTCCAGCAGCCTTATAAAAAGTAGCCACAAGGTGCTTGCAGCAGTAATTTTTCTTTTTAAACCCGTTTTTTTCATAGTCCTCACAACTGCAGTAAGTTGAGAGTATACTTTTATGAGTTACTTCAAATATGATTTTTGTATTATATTCATTAAACAAGTTCTCAGAAATTACAATGCCTTCAATATTTATAATGCCTTCAACGTCGTTTAGTTCTGCTGAGGCTACCAGATCATTAAGAAGAACTCTCTGTCCTTCAGAATGCATTTTACCGCTGGTTTCTTCATTAAAGATTTGTAATAATTTATCCTCCTGTATCATTATAACTCCTTTGCTAAATGTTTACTAAAATTCTACTTTAACCTCTTTTGCTCTTCAAAAATCAATCATTTTATCAAATTTAACTCTTTTATTATAACATATGTTTTTACTTTTTTAGTCGAAAACATTTTCCATTTTGTGAATGGAGAATGTTTACATTTTTATTCTATATGATATAATATATTACAGAATCATATGTACTATATCACATAACGAAATGTACGCGCGCTCATAACCAAGTCTATCATTCAGGCTTTCTGTATCTGGATTGTTTATTCACTATGGCAAATCATTACTTCGGTATTATGAAACTCTTTAAGTCTCTATTACATATTTCTAACCCCATAAAGGAATTCTTTATATCAGGCAATTTGAAACAACTTTAGTTTCCCGGATTTCAAAATAAAAATTCTTACTTCATATGAATTTTTATTTTGACCTGCTGATAAGTGAAGTTGTTTTTAATATCACGTAAAACTCAGAACAAAGAAGGGAGTGATGTTAATCCGGTTTTACAAAAGACAATTAAATTAATTTAACAAGTACCAGTGACAACTTTTTTTTGATATCTTATCCTGTAAATTTATATTAGATGAAGGTAAAATCGTGTTGTCATTTAGAAAGAAAAACAGTTGTTCAAAAAGAATCTTTTCAGTACTGCTTGGAATTTTGATGTTGTTTTTGACCATGGTAATTACCAAACCCGCGAAGGTCAGTGCTGCAACTCCGGTTTATGGACAGCTGAAAATTGTCGGAAACCATTTATGTGATGCCAGTAGAAATCCAATTCAGTTAAAGGGCATGAGTTCCCACGGCTTACAGTGGTATGGACAATTTATGAATTCCGGCAGCATACAAACCCTGAAAAACAGCTGGGGTGCAAATGTAGTCCGTGCAGCTATGTACACGGCAGAAGGCGGCTATATTTCCAATCCTACGACTATGATGGCAAAGGTTAAGGAAACGATCCAGGCTGCCATTGACTATGGAATATACGTAATAGTTGACTGGCACATTTTAAGCGATGGAAACCCTAATACTTATAGAGCTCAGTCAATAAATTTCTTCCAGCAGATAGCTTCAGCCTATGGTAGTTATCCAAATGTTATCTATGAAATCTGCAACGAACCTAACGGAAACGTAACCAGGGCAAACGATATAAAGCCCTATGCTCAGGCTGTTATTCCGGCAATTAGAGCCATCGACCCAGACAATATAATAATCTGCGGAACAAGTACCTGGAGCCAGGATGTAGATATTGCAGCAAATAGTCCACTAACTTACAGTAATGTAGCTTATACCTGCCATTTCTATGCTGGAACCTATACTCAGTCTCTTAGAGACAAAATATCTGCTGCTATGTCAAAAGGTGCTTGTATATTTGTAACCGAGTGGGGAACCTCCGATGCTTCCGGTAATGGTGGTCCATATCTAACTGAAGCTCAGACCTGGATGGATTTTCTGGCTATCAATAAAATAAGCTGGTGTAACTGGTCTCTATGTGACAAGGCTGAAACCTCAGCTGCTCTTAAGGCAGGTGCAAACCCAACTGGAGGATGGACAGATGCCGATCTTACTACATCCGGTGCCTTCGTAAAGAAGAACATTGGTGGTTCCACCCCAGTTACTCCAACCGTTACTACATCAACCTTCAGTGTACCTGCCGGAACTTACGCTTCTGCACAGACTGTCGCAATAGGCTGTGGAACTTCGAGTGCCGCTATTCGATATACTACAGATGGTTCTACTCCCACTACTTCGTCACCAATATACAATGCTCCAATAGCTGTACCCAGGACAACAACCATCAAAGCTATGGCAACAAAATCCGGAATGACCAATTCAGACGTGGCTTCCGCTACTTATACCATTAGCAGTACACCTACACAGATTGGAATTGTTGTAACCTATACTATAACCAGCAGCTGGGGAAACTGTGCAACAGTTAACGTTACAATAAAGAATAATGGTACTGCACCAATAAACGGATGGACGTTAGTTTGGACATTCCCAGGAAACCAGACTATTACAAATATATGGAGTGCAACCTATACATGAAGCGGAGCAACAATTACTGCAAGGAATTTGAACTATAATGAAAGTATCCCGGCAAATGGCGGAACACAGAACTTCGGTTTCAATATTTCCTTCAGCGGCACAAATGCATGGCCAACAAGCATTACTCTGAACGGAATAGCGTGTCAGGTTCAATAATCAGTGACAGGTTAACTAGTCATTTAACCCGTGAAAGGTCGCTTCTGGACCTTTCACCTCTCCCGGAGGGTCTCCCCTCGAGGCAAATGGTCCCAATGCGACCATTTGCGGGTAATTTAGCCGACTATATGTCGGCGTTAAAAATTACCCTGGTGTACTGCCCGGGGTAGACGTGGAAGAGTTGGTCGCAGTAATTAAAAAAGACTAAGCTGATTGCTTAGTCTTTTTTTGACCTGGCGACGTCGGATTTCATCCCACTGGGTGATGTTGACGCTGACTTACGTCAGCACATCGCCCGTGAAAGGTCATTTAGACCTTTCACCTCTTCCACTCAATCTCCCGAGCAGGCCAAAGGTCCCGAAGCGACCTTTGGCGGGTTGCTTAGCCGATGGGAATCGGCGATTTAAGCAGCCCAGTTGTACGCGAAGGAGACTCTCCGCTTTAACAAATTAAAAAACACCAAGCGTTAACTTGGTGTTCTATGTAACCTGGCAACGTCGGACTTCGTCCCACTGGGTGGTATTAACGCTGGCTCCCGCCAGCATACCACCCGTGAAAGGTCGCTTCTGGACCTTTCACCTCTTCCGGAGGGTCTCCCCTCAAGGCCAATGGTCCTAAAGCGACCATTGGCGGGTAATTTAGCCGACTATATGTCGGCGTTAAAAATTACCCCGGTGTACTGCTCGGGGTAGACGTGGAAGAGTAGGTCGCAGCAATCGAGTAGGAGGGAAAATTAAAATAAATTTTCCCGACCTCTCACACCACCGCACGTACCGTTCGGTATACGGCGGTTCATTAAGAATTATGTATTAGTTGATATCTTTTACTTATACTTTTAAAGCCTAAGCTTTCCAAGTATGAGTTTGTCAGGGATTTATTAAGTATCGGGCTATTGGAAATTCTCCAGTAGCCTTTTCTTGTATTTGCATATTCCCAGGCTTTCGCCTGTTCAATGCCCAGCTTCATAAGGTTTCTTTTCTTGTTGCTAATTGTTTTCCACTGCTTCCAAATACAAGCCCTTAATCTACGTCTTATCCATCCTTCTATTTCATCAATTCTGGCTTTTCCTTTGGCTACGCCAAAGTAGTTTATCCACCCTGTGGTTATTTCGTTGAGTTTCTTTAGTCTATATTCCATCTTTACACCTTTATTTCTATTGGTGATTTCTTTCACTTTTCCCTTTAATCGTTTATAAGACTTCTCGTGAATCCTTATTTCAGCTTTTCCCTTTGTGAAATAGAATGAGAAACCTAGAAACTTCCTCTTATTCACCATAGCGACAGCGCTTTTATCCTTGTTCACTTTAAGCTTGAGTTTATTTTCTAGAAGGCTGGTGATTGTGTTCATCACTCGTTCTCCCGCCTTTCGGCTACCGACGTAAATATTAAGGTCGTCAGCATACCTACAGAATTTGTGCCCTCTCTTTTCAAGTTCTTTATCAACTTCATCCAGCATAATGTTACTGAGAATAGGACTTAAAGGCCCTCCTTGCGGAACGCCATCCTCAGTAATTGTCTCCATACCGTTTATCATGATTCCACTTTTAAGGAATTTGCCAATAAGATGGAGTAATCTCCTGTCTCTGATTCTTGTGGCTAGTTTACCCATTAATATGTCATGATTGACTTTGTCAAAGAATTTCTCTAAGTCCAAATCAACCACCCAAGTATTACCTTCGTTGATAAATTCTTTAGCCTTAAGTATTGCCATTTTAGCACTTCTGTTAGGTCTAAAACCGTAGCTGTTATTTGAAAATGACTTGTTATAAATGTAGTTTAGGCCCTGCGCTATCGCTTGCTGAATTGTCCTATCCAAAACAGTGGGAACTCCTAAATTCCTGATTCCTCCATCAGGTTTGCTAATCTCAACTCTCCTTACAGGTGAAGGATTATAAGTTCCTTCTAGCAACTTTCTTCTTAAGGTTGACCAGTGTTTATAGACATGCCCTCGAAGTTCATCAACTTTCATTCTATCAACTCCATGGCTTCCCTTATTTCTGATGACTCGTTCCATGGCCTGCTTTACATTAGGCCATTCAAGAATTCTTTCGAGTAGATTGCTAGTATCGTCTAATACATCGTTTACCCTTTCTCCCTTTGTTAACGCCAAATCATTACTCAGCGTCTTTTGCTTACCTCGAACCTCCAGTTCTACTTCCGCAAAATGACCTCCATATTGAGTTGTCTGCTTTCTTTGTAATTTCTTTGAGTTTTCCAAAGTCGTAAACCTCCTAATGTTCAGTCCTTCCTCCGCGCGACGCGTCTAGCGGAGTACTATGACCTCTGCTGACTTCTCATGACAAATCTTGTTTCAACCATGTTTTGAACTTCATCGCCACATGTCCATGAGACCTCCCCAGGTAAGAACGCGCACTTTCACTCCATCTATCTGCCAAATTTACTTTCCCCGCTTCGAATAGCTATTGGGCTTCGTTTTGTTATGCAAACTCACCCGCAAGAGAAAGCCTCAAATTTGATTCGTGTCCCTCAGACCAGAGTTTTGCCGCCGACTTCCTTCAGATTCCACCTCGCGGTGGACACCCTTGTCTTAAGCTAACGGTTGGCGCTATCAGCCCCCGCATCGGACTTTCACCGACAAGTACGCGCCCATGCTGGGCGCACATAAAAAAAGACTAAGCAGATTGCTTAGTCTTTTTTTTGACCTGGCGACGTCCTACTCTTCCACTCAGTCTCCCGAGCAGTACCATCGGCGCTGTAGATCTTAACCATCGTGTTCGGTATGGGAACGGGTGTAACCTCTACGCCATTATCACCAGATACATTCA
>JAUZPH010000092.1 GCA_030706065.1 Bacillota bacterium
AATGAAGAAGTCAGCAGACGGGGATCTGACGGTAAAGAGTGAAATAAATTCAAAAGATGAGTTCGGAAGTCTTTCCACGAGCTTTAATATAATGATGGAAAAGCTGAACCTCAGTTATGAGGAACTATCTTCTACATATGAACAGCTGAGTGCTACTGAAGAAGAGTTAAGGGCACAGTACGACGAACTTCAACATAGTGAAGAGGCGCTCAGAAATAGCGAGGACAGGTATAAGCTTGCATTAGAAAATGCCAATGATGCCATTTGGGAATGGGATGTCTCAGCGGGCAGATTTTATACATCGGACAAGTGGGAGGGCATTATAGGCGGGAATTACAATGACAAAAGTAAATTGTCCAATATCCTGGAGATGGTAATATATCCTGAGGACCTTAATATGGTAAGAAGAGAGTTATACAGGCATATTCATGGGGAAAGCCCTGCCTTTAAGGTAGAATTCAGATTAAAAGCCAAGGAGGACGGCTATAAGTGGGCATATGCCAGAGGAAAGGCAATTAGGGACGACTCCGGCAAAATACTTAAAGTAACCGGTTCTGTTTCCGATATCTCTGAGGCTAAAAATGCAGCCAGGAAAATTGAGCATATGGCATATTATGATTCCCTTACAGGGCTTCCCAACCGGGCATTTTTCATAAATAAGCTGGACGAGCAGATAGATGCCGCCAAATCAAAGGGTTCCAGGGGAGCAATAATGTACATAGATGTGGACAATTTCAAAAACATAAATGATACTCTTGGACATGAATATGGGGATATGCTTTTGAAGGAGCTTTCAAGAAGACTTGACAGCATCAAGGGGGAAGGCGATACCATATACAGGCTTGGGGGAGATGAATTTGGTATTTTAAGGACTACTGAAGAGGGATGCCGAAGTATAAGGGATTTCTCAAAGGAAGTTCTAGGCGCCATAATGGAGAATTTTGATTTAAGCGGTAAGAATGTCTTTATATCGGGCAGTATAGGCGTAGCATTATATCCCGAGGAAGGGGATTCTTCTGGCCTGTTGATGAAAAATGCAGATATGGCTATGTATAAGGCCAAGGAGAAAGGCAAGAACAGGTATGAGCTATTTGACAACAACATGTATAACACCCTGGAAAAGAAACTCCGCATAGAGGAAATACTTAGAGATGCACTATCAAATAGTGGCTTTTATTTACTTTATCAACCTCAATATGATATCTTGACAAGAAAGGTTGTGGGCTTTGAAGCCCTTCTAAGACTAAGACAGGAAAAGTATGGATTCATATCGCCAGGTGAATTTATCCCTATCGCAGAAGAGAGTGGCCTCATAATTCAGATAGGCGAATGGGTACTTAGGGAAGCCTGCAGAAAAAATGTATCCTGGAGAAAGCTTGGATACGAATATGAGAGCATAAGTGTGAACATCTCCTCAGTACAGATTCAAAGCCCGGGATTCGTGGAGATGGTAGAGGCAGTTTTAAAGGAAACAGGCCTGCCGCCGAAATGGCTGGAGCTTGAGATTACGGAATCGGTATTGATGCAGTCAATAAAATACAGCATAGAAGTATTAAACAGACTGAAAGATATGGGAATAAGGCTTTCGCTTGATGATTTCGGAACGGGCTACTCTTCATTGAATTATCTGAAGATGATGCCGATGAACACTCTGAAAATGGACAAGACTTTTATCGATGGCATATGTTTAAACAAAAAGGAAGAAATTATCGCCGATGCGATAGTGGATATGGCTCATACCATGGAATTGACTGTTATAGCAGAAGGTGTTGAGACGGAGGAGCAATTGAACCTGCTTTCAAAGCATTCCTGCGACAGGGTACAGGGCTTCCTTTTGAACAAACCTCTCACGGAGGAAAAAGCAGAAGAATTATTAAAAGTAACCTCGGGGACATAGCTCCCGGGGTTTCTGTTTATACCGGTGGCATTTATAAAATAATAGGCTTCCTTTACCAGGGTATCGGTTATTTCTTGCTTTATATCAGCTATGTGAAGCTTCCATGAAGTGGAGTATAATAAAAATAAAATACTTGTTTATAATATGTATATATCCGGAAGAGCTTGGGGAAAATGCCTTAAAGTAAACAGGAGGTAGCCTATGAAGGAATCGAAAGTAGTAATTTTGCTCACCAGTGACATACATGGAAGCGCGCTTCCGATAAATTATAGCGATAACAGGATAATGCCCTATGGTTTGGTAAAGATAGCTTCTGTAATAGGGGAAATAAGAAACAAAAGTAATAATACAATACTCATAGATAATGGAGACCTCATACAAGGTACCCCTCTCACATACTATTACTGCAAAGTTGACAGCACCGGGCCAAATCCAATGATTAGGCTGCTGAATTATTTAAGTTATGATGCTGCAGTGGTGGGAAACCATGAGTTCAATTATGGGAGGCACATACTGGATAGGGCTGTGGAGGAATCAAATTTTCCATGGCTTGCGGCCAATATTATTAACAGTTTCAATGGGGAATGTGCCTTTGGAAGACCCTATATAATAAAGGAATTTCAGGATGGAGTAAAGATAGGAATACTGGGAGTTACAACAAAGTATATCCCTAATTGGGAGGATAGCAAGCATATAGAGGGTATAACCTTTGAGGACCCGGTGGAAGCTGCAGACAGGTGGGTAAGGTATCTCCGGGAGATAGAAAAGGTGGATGTAGTAGTGGTATCCTATCACGGAGGATTTGAAAGAGATGTCGATAGCGGCAGGCCCATTGGGAAGCTCACCGGAGAAAACCAGGGTTACGAGCTGTGCGAAAAGGTAAAGGGAATCGATGTGCTTTTGACAGGGCATCAACACAAGGTTGTGGAAAACAAATCAATAAACGGAGTTCTCATTCTTCAGCCCGGAAGCCATGGGAAATATTTAGGGGCAGTAAAGCTGGCATTAAGGTTTGAAAAGCGGTGGAGAGTGACCGGCAGGAAAACCGAGGTAGTAGCAGTTCAGGAGGCGGAGGAAGATGCTCCGGCTGCGGCAATTATAAAGGAATTCGAGGATAGGGTACAGAGCTGGCTGGATAAACCCATTGGAATAATCAAAGGAGGACTGGAAATAAAAAATCCGCTGAAGGCAAGGCTCAGGGATAACCCTTTCATAGAATTCATCAATAGGGTCCAGATGAAAGTCTCAGGCGCAGAGATATCCTGTACTTCTCTCTTTACGGATGAAATAAGAGGAATGAAAGAGAAGGTAACTATGAGAGATATAGTATCCACTTATATATATCCCAATACCTTGAGAGTACTTCGGGTAAAGGGAAAGGATATAAAAGCGGCGCTGGAGAGGTCTGCCGGTTATTTTGAAAGGTATGAAGGCGGACAGGTAAGGACAAAGAAAAAGGAAGGAATCGGTGCCTTTCAGCCATATAACTATGATATGTGGGAAGGTATAGAGTATAAGCTTGATATTTCCAAGGCTGAAGGTTTCAGGGTAGTGGAATTGAAACACAAGGGTAAGCCCATTGATATTGAGGGAGAGTACGAGGTTGTTTTGAACAACTACCGTGCCGCCGGAGGTGGAGAGTATGACATGTTTAAGGATAAGTCAGTAATTAAGGATATACCTACGGACATGTCAGAACTTATTGCGAGTTACGTTCTTGATACGGAGGTTATCGGGACGGAGATAGATAATAATTGGGAGGTTATCTATTAGAGTACATATTTATGAGGGTGGAAGCATAGAATTATATGAAATTACAGGAATGTAAAAATAAAATATTAATATTCTATAAAACAACAATATAAAAAGTTTTAAAAATATAATATAATATAATTAATGTAAAAATTCAAAATACTTTGACAGGCCAATAAACGTGGTGGGAGGGGACTGGATATGCCTAAAAAAGAAATGATAGCTATGATACTCGCAGGGGGCCAGGGCAGCAGGCTGGGACTGCTGACAAAAAAGATTGCCAAGCCTGCGGTGCCCTTTGGCGGAAAGTACAGGATAATTGACTTTACCCTCAGTAACTGTACTAATTCCGGTATAGATACCGTTGGAGTACTGACTCAATATCAGCCGTATGCACTGAATTCGCACATAGGGATTGGAAGCCCATGGGATTTGGATAGAAGGGATGGGGGAGTAAGCCTTCTGCCGCCTTTCATGGAGGAAAGCGGAGGAAACTGGTATAAGGGGACCGCTAACGCTATATATCAGAACATCGGATTCATAGATCAATATGACCCTGAATATGTACTTATCCTTTCCGGTGATCACATCTATAAGATGGACTATTCAAAGATGCTGGAGTATCACAAGGAGAAGGAAGCAGACGCCACAATAGCGGTACTTGGGGTGTCTCTGGAGGAAGCGACTAGATTTGGAATCATGAATGCCGATGCCGAGAACAATATATACGAATTTGAGGAAAAGCCAAAGCAGCCGAAGAGCAATCTGGCTTCAATGGGAATATATATATTCAACTGGAAGGCTCTCAGGAAATATTTAAAGGAAGATGAATTGGACAAGAACTCAAGCAACGACTTTGGAAAGAATATAATTCCGAACATGCTTAACGGGGGAAGGAAGCTGGTGGCATATCCATTCAAGGGCTACTGGAAGGATGTTGGTACCGTTGAAAGCCTGTGGGAAGCTCATATGGATCTTATAAATTGCGACAATGAGTTAAATATACATGATACTAGCTGGAAGATATATTCCGTCAATCCCATAAGGCCGGCACAGTATTTAGGACCTGAGGCGGAGGTCAGAGGATCCATCGTTGTTGAAGGCTGCGTTGTTTATGGAGAAGTAAAAAATTCTGTATTGTTCCATGGTGTTACTATAGGTAAAAACTCAAAGGTTATAGATTCTGTTATACTGCCGAACACAAAGATAGGCGAAAATGTTACAATTGAAAAAGCTATCATAGGCTCCGACGCAGTTGTAAGAAGAAACTGCAGAATAGGAAATACTTCAAAGATTACCCTGATAGGTGAGAGACAAGATATAAAGAAAGATACCGTTATTGAATAGGAGGTGGGGCAGATGATAAAAGACTATATGGGAATCTTAAATTTGAATGAGAGAGAAGACAATATTCAGAACCTTACGAGAAATAGAACAGTAGCCTCCGTACCGGTGGCAGGGAGATACAGGATAATAGATTTTGTACTTTCAAATATGGTTAATGCAGGCATTCAGAATGTAGGGGTGTTTACAAAGAGTAAGTCCCGTTCGCTGATGGACCATTTGGCAGGGGGAAAGCCCTGGGACCTGGACAGGAAAAACGGGGGGATGTTTGTCTTTAACTTCGGTTATGGAAATCCGGCCCTTGAGGATGTGGAGATGTTCCGGAACAACATAGATTATCTTCAGCTAAGCAAGGAGAATAACGTGATATTGTCCTGTTCCTATATGATATGTAATATAGATTATGAGGAGGCAGTCAAATACCACGAACAGTCCGGTAATGATATTACCGTAATATATAAAAGTGCAAAAAACTGTGCTACAAACTTCCTGGACTGCGATGTTTTGAATATGGACAGTAATAAAAAAGTACTTAGCGTAGGCAAGAATGTAGGAGTACATGACCGTAATGACATATGTATGGAAATGTTCATAATGAAAAAGCAGGTGCTTGTAGAGCTTATTTATAAATGCATAACCACAGGGATATGCAGAAAGGTGAAACATGCCATTTACAGAAGCCTTGAGGAATACAAGGTGGGAGGCTATGAGTTCATGGGATATGTTGAATGCATCAATTCCATACAGGCTTATTATAAATTTAATATGGACTGTCTGAATGAAAAGGTAAGCAGGGAGTTGTTCTTTAATAACGGGCTTATATATACAAAAGTAAAGGATGAGGCTCCTTCAAAGTATGGAGAAAGCAGCGACGTGAGAAATTCCCTGGTAGCCAATGGCTGTATAATAGAAGGAACGGTGGAAAACAGCATAATTTCAAGAAGAGTAAGGATAAAAAAGGGTGCAGTCGTAAAGAATTGTATCATAATGCAGAATTGTATAATAGGGGAAGATGCGGAGCTTGTCAATATAATCACCGATAAGAATATAACCGTAGGTGCAGACAAGGTGCTTAAGGGCGATAGAGAGATGCCTCTGGTTATAGAGAAGGTTTGCATCTTATAGAAGTTAGAGGCTGGAGATTAGACAGTTGTTTAGCTTTTATAAGAAAGCTTGAGTATCAGAATAAGGGATTAGAGATATAGTATTAATACTGAGTTAATAAAAAATACAGTATGAAACAGAGTTTTCGTACTGTATTATCTTATATGGGAGTTGATTTTATGAAAGTATTGTTTGCAGCTTCAGAAGCGCATCCGTTTATAAAGGTTGGAGGCTTAGGCGATGTTGCCTACGCCCTTCCAAAGGCATTGAGAAAGCTCGGAATAGATGCAAGAGTGATAGTTCCAAAGTATGGTTCAATTGCTGAGCAGCTAAAAAATTCCATGCATACATTGGCATCTTTCAATGTTCCGGTGGGTTGGAGAAATCAATATGGCGGACTTCAGTACATGGAGTACGACGGGGTTCCCTTTTACTTTATAGATAATGAATATTATTTTAAGAGAGATAATGCTTATGGATATTATGACGATGGTGAGCGCTTTGCATATTTCTGCAGGGCTATATTGGAATCCATCAGGTACATGGGTGACTTCAAGCCCGATATACTTCACTGCAATGACTGGCATACTGGGGCGGTTATGCCAATTCTCAATACACACTATATGCACGACGGAGACTATTCAAGGATAAAGACCGTGTATACCATCCACAACCTCCAGTATCAGGGCGTTTTCCCCAAGGAGGTACTTGGAGACCTCCTTGGCCTTGGTTGGGATTACTTCACCGAGGATAAGATGAAGTATTATGATGCGGTTTCCTTTATGAAGGGCGGTCTTACCATGGCCAATAAGATATCAACGGTCAGCGGCAGCTATACGGAGGAGATCAAGACTCCATACTATGGGGAGGGACTGGATGGCCTCCTGAGACAGAGAAGCTATGACTTGTGGGGAATAGTCAACGGTATTGACACTGACATATTCAATCCTGAAACGGATAAGGAGCTTTTCTTTAACTATAACGGCAGTAATATTGAAAACAAGCTCAGAAACAAGGAAGAGCTTCAGAAGAGCCTGAACCTTCCTGTTAACCGCAATATTCCTGTACTTGGTATGGTTACCAGGCTGGTGGATCAGAAGGGCCTTGATCTTGTTGCCCATATTATGGAGGATATTCTTCAGATGGAGCTTCAGATGGTGGTTCTAGGAACTGGGGACACGAAATACGAGGATATGTTCAGACATTTTGCATGGAAATACCCTCACAAGGTTTCAGCCAATATATGCTTCAATAACGCCTTGTCTAAAAAGATATATGCAGGTTCAGACATGTTTCTCATGCCGTCAAAATTTGAACCCTGCGGCATAGGGCAGCTTTTGGCCCTCAGATATGGAAGCATTCCTATTGTAAGGGAGACCGGCGGCCTAAAGGATACTGTATTTTCATATAATGAATTTGCCAGAGAGGGAAACGGCTTCTCCTTCACAAATTACAATGCACATGATATGCTTAACACTATACAGCGGGCAGTACATTTTTACTATGATGAAAAAGGAATATGGGGCGAGCTTGTCAAACGTGCTATGTGGGAAGACAACAGTTGGCAGAAATCTGCTGATAAATATATTGAACTTTACTCAAGTATAATGTAAAATAACTGAAAGACTATTTTGAAAATTTAGAACACCATGGATTAATTATTGTTAGAGTTCAGGACGGGGTCCTGAACTCTTAATAAATCATTTGAAAAGCTCTGAAAGGGGGTAAGCAAAATTGTATATAGATAAAGATACTATAAAAAGAGACTTTAAAAAGAGGCTGACATCCATGTTTGCAGAGGATGTGGAAGGGTCCTCGAACCTGCACAGGTATCAGGCACTTGGTTCTCTCATAAAGGAATATGCGTCTGAAAACTGGCTGAAGACGACAAAGCAGTATACCGAGAAAAAAGAAAAGCAGGTATATTATTTTTCAATGGAGTTTCTGATAGGAAGGCTCTTAATGAGCAATCTTATCAATCTTGGTATAAAGGACGAGTGTGAGAAGGCTTTAAAGGAGCTTGGAATAGACCTGAGGGATCTGGAGGAGATGGAGACGGACGCGGGACTCGGTAACGGCGGCCTTGGAAGACTGGCAGCCTGCTTTCTGGATTCCATGGCCTCCCTCGGAATACCGGGCAACGGCAACGGAATTAGGTATAACTATGGGTTGTTTGAGCAGAAAATTGTGGATGGCTATCAGGTAGAGATTCCGGATAACTGGCTCAGAGACGGTAACGTCTGGGAAACACGCAAAGAAGACAAGGCTGTGGAAATCAGGTTTGGTGGGTATGTTGAGGTGGTATTCGAGGATAACAGATTGAAATTTGTACATCATAACTACGAGCCTATTGTTGCTGTTCCCTACGATATACCTATAGTCGGTTACCATAATAACACCGTCAATTCTTTGAGGCTCTGGAGTGCAGAGCCTGTCGGGAGAGAGTTTGATTTCTCATCCTTCAGCAAGGGTGAATATAACAAGGCTGTAGAATACAAGTCCTGGGTAGAAGCCATCTCACAGGTATTGTATCCCGACGATTCAAGGGAGGAAGGCCGTATACTGAGGCTGAAGCAGCAGTACTTCTTTACCAGTGCCGGAATTCAGAGCATAGTGAGAAGATACAGGAAGATGGGAATACCCATGAACAGGCTTGATGAATATGTTGCAATACACATAAATGATACTCATCCGGCGGTGGCTGTGGCGGAACTCATGAGAATACTGGTGGATGAAGAGGAGCTTTCCTGGGACGAGGCTTGGAGAATAACTACGCATACCATGGCCTACACCAATCATACCATTATGTCGGAGGCATTGGAAAAGTGGCCGGTGGATATGTTTAAAAAGATACTCCCAAGGATTTATATGATTGTTGAGGAGATAAACAGAAGGCTTATTGAAGAGCTTTCAATGAAATACCCAGGCGATGAAGAGAGGATACGAAGCATGGCCATTATAGGTTTTGGCAATGTGAGAATGGCCAACCTTGCTATCGTAGGGAGCCACTCTGTAAACGGAGTTGCCAAGCTTCATACGGAAATACTTAAGAAGCAGGAGCTTGCAAACTTCTATCAATATTATCCGAACAAGTTCAACAACAAGACAAACGGAATAACCCACAGAAGATGGCTTATACAGGCTAACCCGGGGCTGGCAAAGCTGGTCAGCAGTGCCATAGGCAACAAGTGGATATATGTACCGACGGAGCTTAAGAGGCTGCTGAGCTATTCCAAGGATAGGCAGTTCCAAAACAAGCTGAGCCAGGTAAAGATGGACAACAAAGTGGACTTTTCCAATTATGTGAAGGACCATTATAATGTGGATATAGACCCCAATTCCATCTTCGACGTACAGGTGAAGAGGCTCCATGCCTATAAGAGGCAGCTTTTGAATATATTCCATATAATGGACCTCTATAACAGGCTTAAGGAAAATCCGGACCTGGATATAGTCCCAAGAACCTTTATATTCGGCGCAAAGGCTTCACCAAGCTACTATCTTGCAAAGCAGATAATTAAATTAATCAATACTGTGGCTAACAAGATTAATAACGATAATTCAATAAAGGGCAAGCTCAAGGTGGTATTCCTTGAAAACTACAGAGTTTCCCTCGCCGAGAAGATTATTCCTGCTGCAGATGTCAGCGAGCAGATATCCACCACCACAAAGGAAGCTTCCGGTACAGGCAACATGAAGTTCATGATGAACGGAGCTGTTACCATAGCTACCCTCGACGGTGCAAATATTGAGATAAGGGATGAAGTTGGGGAAGACAACATCGTAATCTTCGGTATGAAGGACTATGAAGTCCTGAACTATTACAAGAATGGAGGGTATAACTCCATGGAAATATATAAGAACGACCCGAGGGTCAACAGGATTGTCAACAGTCTTATCGACGGTTCCTTCAACGTATCCTACAATGAATTTAAGATGATATACGATTCACTTGTATACCATAATGACGAATTCTTTGTATTGAGGGATTTCGACTCCTATGTAAATGCCCAGAACAGGATAAACGAGCTTTACAAGGACAAGGCCAAGTGGCAGGAGATGTGTGTCTGCAATATTGCAAATTCCGGCGTCTTTGCCAGTGACCACACGATAGTTCAGTATTCCAAGGGAATATGGAACACTAAACCCTCAATAATTCTATAGCAGTTTAAAGGATTGGCGCATCGCCAATCCTTTTTTAGATATGAAAGTGAATAATATTTTCCACTCATTGAACTCAGCGTAACTTATCCAGGGCAGCTTTTAACTTCTGCCAGTCCTCTTCGTAGGTTTTTAAAAACTCTTCATCCCGCTTATAGGTGAGGGAGGAGGGATGGTACAGGGGGAAAATATAGCGCTTGAGTTCTTCGTTGAAATATAGCTCGCCGTGGCATTCGCCTATGCTTTTAAATTTGGTCAGCCTTTTCAGGGGCACATTGCCAAGGGTAACAATTACTAAAGGATTTACCAGTTCTATTTCCTCATCCAGCACCTCCCTGAAAAGTTCT
>JAUZPH010000093.1 GCA_030706065.1 Bacillota bacterium
GAAATCTTGCCTAGAGCCTATCCCTTCCGGGAGGTAACCCGGGATGATGTCAGGGATGTTTTATGTATGTTGGCGGGGGATTACGAACACCGGCGGGACATTCCCGTCCGGCCCAGAGTTCTATACGACCGTATCCATGATCGTGTTGAGGGAGACTCGTACAGCAGGATGCTTGCGGTATCCGCCGGCGGTACCATTCCTGACAAGGGATTGTACTCAGTTAAAACGGCAAACGGAGTGAAGGTTGGAGAGGTGGACGAGGAGTTTGTCTTTGAGTCACGGATAGGAGATAAGTTTCTTCTGGGTACCTTTGCATGGCAGATTGCCAGTATCAAAAAAGACGCTGTTATTGTTTCTGAGTCCACTACCGGCGGTGCAAGCCTGCCTTTCTGGAAGGGTGAAATCAAAGGACGCAGGCTTCTGACGGGGCTTGCCTTCGGAGTCATTCTCCGCAGGTTGTACAGTGCACACGAGGGAGGTTATCTCTTACAGGAAATAAGGAGGCTTGGGCTTGATGAGCCGGCTGCGAAAGATGCAGAGGAATTTTTGAAACGGCAGCTTGTGGCAACATCGGTTCTGCCGGATGACCGTACTATATTGGTTGAACATTTTCTCGATGACACCGGCAGCCACCATATGATGGTGCACTCAGTGTTCGGGCGTCAGGTCAACGGGCCGCTGGCCATTCTAGTACAGGAGGCTGCAAAGAGGCAAACAAACACCGAGATTCTCAGTGTCGACGATGATGACGGCTTTCTGTTGTTTCCCTATGAGGGTGGAGGGCTGCCGGAAGGTCTGCTGCATAGGATAGCGCCGGAATCTGCCAGAACGATATTGGAAGCACTGCTGCCTGAAACTCCACTGTTTAACATGACCTTCCGGTATAACGCCGGCCGCTCCCTTATGATGGGGGTTCGAAAGAGCGGACGTCAACCCCTGTGGGTGCAGCGAATGCGCAGTGCAGAATTGCTTGATTCCCTTGTGAAATATGAAAATCATCCGCTAATCCGCGAGACAAGGCGTGAATGTCTCGAAGATTACTGGGATTTGGCTGGAGTGGAATTTATACTTAACGGAATTCAATCCGGGAATATTCAGGTCCGGGAAATGTTCCTTGATGTACCGTCTCCCATGTCACTGCCACTGCGGCAGCAGACGGAAGCAGCGATGATGTATGACTATGCTCCTACAACAATGGGAATTCACAGAGCTGCGGAGGAAGCATTGAAAAAGGTAGAGATGATCCCGCCGGCGCCGGAGCAGCTGGCCAGGATATCCGAACGGAAACGGCTGCCGGAAGACGAAAAGCAGCTGCACACACTTCTGATGGTCGAAGGTGACCTGTTGGCAGGAGAACTGGAGGTTCCCATCGACTGGCTTGAAACTCTGGCGGCAGCTGAACAGGCCAGATACATTGAACCGGGATTATGGATTGCCGCCGAGCATTCGGATGAATACACTGCAGCTTTATATGATGGCGATATGGAGACAAGGCTGCACATTGTAAGAAGGGTATTACGATACCGCGGCGCGCAGTCTCCGGAACAAATCGGAGAGCGCTACTTTTGGATGGAGGAGAAGGCACTGGAGGTGCTGAATGAATTATGCCGTCAGGGAAGTGCAGTAGAAAGCGAAGGTGTTTATTATCATGCAGAACTGTATGAACGGGCACAGAAGGAAACTGTAAAGAGCCGCCGTAATCAGGTAAGGACTCTGCCGCCGGAACGGTATGCCGCACTGCTGGCAGGCCGTATACGCATATCGGCGCCGCCGATTGAACAGCTTGAAGCCGCGCTGAAATCCTTGTGCGGCATGCCTTTTCAGCCAGAGTTATGGGAAAGCATACTGCTGCCGGCAAGGGTAGGAGGATATCGCCCGGAACTGCTGGATACACTGCTTGCTCAAGGAAATCTGCTTTGGAGCTACACTGCCGGTTCAGGACTTGGATTTCATATGTATGAAGATATAGACTGGGATGCCGACCTGACAGAGGTTTTATCAGACCTGGAAGACAGTGAACAGATAGTATATGAGGCGCTGTTAAAGCGTGGAGCAAGTTTTTTACAGAGGCTTTCCAATATATTGGGGGGAGTCTCACCTTATGATACTTTGATGGATTTAACAGAAAAAGGTCTTGTATGTGCAGATAACTTTCTTCCGGTGCGCCAATTGCTTAACCGAGAAAAACTGAAGAAGGCCGCGGCAAAACAACGGGTAAACGCACGGGTCAAGGCACTTAATACCGGCCGCTGGGAACTGTCAAGGCCTCTTGTACAGCTTACCGCCGAACAGCAACTGGAGCGCCTCTTTGACCGCGTAGTGGTGCTCTGCCGTGAAACGGCTCAAGGCATATTCTGGGGGAATGCATTGGAAATCCTGCGTGTATGGGAATATACCGGCCGTGTACGGCGCGGATACTTTATCCGGGGCCTCTCAGGTGTTCAATTTATCAGGGAGAAGGATTTTGCCGGAACCATGTTGGCTCTTGAGCGGCCTCTTGATGAGACTATTTGGCTGTCAGCGGCAGATCCCGCACAGCAGTGGGGCAAAAGCCTGCCGCACATGGAGGGCAGATCCTTTCTTAATGTGCCTGGTACTGCGGTGGCATTGCGGTCCGGCATACCATGTGCAGTATTGGAGAGGCAGGGAAAAGTGCTCCGTGTTTTTGATGCCGTATCGCTGGCAGACAATCTTCGAGTTTTCACTGATGAATACAAAAAGCGCCGTATTTTCCCAATGCTCAACAGGCTGATGGTAAAACAGTATCCTCAGGAAGCAGTTCCTGCCCTTGTAAATGCAGGTTTTTCAAGGGAATTGGGGGATTTTGTACTTTACCGGTAGTAAGACATGAATGTTTATTGAATAATTTCAGTGAAATGGAAAAAAGAACTCTCGATTATCTTAAATCAAGAGTTCTTTTTGTACAGTGAACGCCGAAGGCTATGACCGTGTAAAGCCTGATTGATATATCGAACAAGCAAACTGACAACTCTTTCATCTTTGATTTGCACATATCTTACAGCATTTTACCTTTTCGGTTCCTATTACTTTTTCCCAAAGGAGTTTGACTCCTGTTCGCCCGCAAAGCCTGCAGGTACCTCTCCAATTTGGAGTTTTTTTAATTCCTCTGCCTCTTCTCTGTTTTCCCATATTATTCTCCTTTCAAAGTTTTCTTCTTTCATTTTATGTACAGAAATTTGTACGTCTTTAATAAGATGTGTGAGTTTAAACCTTAGCAAATTCACCGAAGAAAATATCGAATCTTCACCGATTTTTCCGGATGTAAAATTTCTATGAAATACAATTAATTTAGAAGAAATTTTACATCCTGGATAAATTAAAATATAAACTCGCACATCTATATATATGAAAGGAGAACTTGGGAAATGACTATATCTGTGTATGCTTTAACTCTTTCTTATGTCACGCTATACTGTACAAGCTGCACACAATGTATGAATACATTATGCAGCAGCTCCGCTGTTTTATCTGTTTATAAATTCACGGATCTTTTTCTCATAACCTGCCTTGTCATCATTATATGCCATGGCGTGTTGAGCATTTTTAACAATAAATAAATCTTTCTCACTTCGGCAGTTTTCATATAACCGATTAACCATTTCATAGGGAACGAAGGCATCCGCATCTCCATGAATAAATAGAATAGGTGTCTTCGACTTGGCTACCTGCTTCAAGGCAGAAGCTTCTCCAAAAAAGTAGCCGGCTCTGATCTTTGCCAAGAGACTTGTACATTGTATAAGGGGAAAAGCAGGCAGGTGATACATCCTTTTCATTTGATAGGAAAGCTCATCCTTCACCGAAGTATATGCACAGTCGGAAATAATGGCTTTGATGTTATGGGGTAAGTCTTCTCCAGTTACCATGAGTACAGTGGCGCCGCCCATGGATATGCCGTGAAGTACAATTTCCGAGTCCTTTCCCACTGTGTCAATGATATATTGGATCCATTTCAAATAATCCTTTCTGTCATGCCACCCAAACCCTATATAATGGCCTTCGCTTTCACCATGGCCTCTGTCATCAGGCATCAAAATGTTGTAGCCCAGATCATCATGATAAAACCTTGCATAACTTATCATATCCTTGCCTTTACTGGTATATCCGTGGGCCAGGATGGCCGTCTTTTTCGTGGGTTTATATGCAGCTACAAAATATCCCCGCAGCCTAAGGCCGTCTTCCGATATTATCTCTACGTCCATTAAATTTTTATTCTTATACCATTCAAAGGCAGAATCACCCGAAAACACCACAGTAGTGGCCTCCAGGTCCTTATCTTCACTTAAAAAGTCCTTTTTAGTCCTGGTAACTGCAACAGCATAAAAATAAAAGCTTGAACCAATGAGTATCACTAATAGAATTATGAATGCGATAACAAGAAGTTTAACCAAACTTATATCCCCCTATTTATTTAATTCCATATTAAGATTTTATTATGTTGTGGAAAAATGTTCAAGTGCTATATAACTTGAAGGAGATTATAGCGATTTGTAGAATAAGTAAATAGTAAAGGATTTAATCTAAGATGTAACGAATATGTTATAATAAAAGGTTGATTGCCTCAAAGTAATCTAAAGGAGAAAAATAAATATGCATAAATCCAAATCAGAGCAGTATAAAAGAAATTACGTCCTTTTGGTGCTGGAAGGCTCTTTTTTTATGGGAGGCATCGGCTTCTTCAGTTCATCTACCGTTATCCCGGTGTTTATAGATATGATAACGCACAGCAAGGAACTCGTCGGCCTGACAATTACACTTGGTTCCTTCCTTACTTACTTTGGACGGTTGCTTGTTGGCCCCTATATGCCTCATGTCAAAAATCATGCACGGTTTGTGACAATCATTATGTTCTTTTGCCGTCCAATGACAATATTACCGGCATTCTTTATATTTACCGGCCATTATTCAGGTGCGGTCTTTGTGCTTATATTTTCCTATGCTGTCGTATGGCTGGCTGATGGACTTGTCGTGCCCGGATGGTCTGAGGTGCTGGCCAATACAGTTGATGAAAACCGTCATGGAAGGCTCCTTGGAATGCAGATGTTGATTGGAGGAATGGCTTCAATAGGCGCAGGTGTTCTGATTAACGTGTTCTTAGGCAATCCCAGACTGGATATAAAGACGGCCTTTGCCTGGATATTCCTTATAGGCGGGCTGCTGCTTGTACTGTCATGCTTCATGATGGCCTTGACAGAAAATGCTCCCACTGAATATAGAATCGGAAAGGTTGATATAAAGGGATATTATAAATCTCTTCCCCAATATTTCAGAATCGAAAATGACAATACACGGATGATGATAGTCCAGTTAATAATCATGACAGCCAGTATGAGCGTTCCGTTTGTAATTTTGTTTGCAAGGGAGAAGCTTGGACTGCCCGATAACATGACTGCGGTACTTATACTTATCCAAACTCTTGGAGTTCCTCTAGGAGGATGGTTGTGGGGGCAAATCTGCGACAGGTTCGGGTGCACAACCGGTATAAGGCTTGCAGCGGCGAATATTTTGCTCATCGCTGTGCTTCCGCTGCTTGCTTTAGTTCTGAACGGTATCGCTCCGATGATTATGATGGTGCCGGCCATGTTTCTTGCAGGGGTCAGCGGTGGAATCTGGACATGCAACTATATTTATACCGTTCAAGTGGTCAGGCCTGAATCAAGATCAGCGTGTCTTGTATTATCAAGCATAGTCACTCTCCCCATAACTTTCTCAAGTTACTTGGCAGGGTTTATTAGTGAAAGATTTGGCTTTGTTTCGCTTTTTATTGCATGCATTGGCATAGCTATCATAGCCTTTATTGTCTCATTCAGGATACGTCCGGTCAAAACAGTTATTGAAGAAAGAAAGAGGGAGGCACCGGGGATTAGCTGATCCTATCTTATGTTTAGGCGTAAGATCAAACATAAATGCCGGAAGCCAACAGGAAATTCATAACAGCTAGTTGTATAGTTATCTAGCTACCCAGCAAACTAGCTAAATTGAAACCTAGATATATAGTTAACTAGCTATAGGAATCATGCGAGTTGAGAGGGCAGCAAGGATCCATGAGATATACAGCCAATGGTGAACACAAATTCCTTGCATTTTCATATACTGTATTACAGGATTTTCTTTTATGAACCATAGGCCGGCTCAATGGATGGGCTGGACTTTTTTTTACAAAAGGTGCAGATGAAAATCAGAGTACAATGAGAAGGAAAGGTGGCAAACTATATGGATAGAGTATTTGATAGAGATAACAGGTTTGTTGGATATGTTCGTGACAATGAAGTTTTTGACAGACGGCACAGAATTGTAGGATTCATACAGGAGCCTATGCTGCTGGATGCCTATTATAACCCAGTGGCTTATTATTACCAGGACGTAATGTATACTCCTGATGGAATACCCTGGGCATATTACGATGGAAGGGTTTTTAGAGATATGTCGGGGAGAAGGCTGGGACGTACAGTCGGCTCTTGGCCGGGGATGCTCTCGGGTGCACTACTGCTTGGCAGAGGAATAGGATGGTATCCTGCAACCTATGAAAATCCGGCAGCAGAAAGATACTCAAGGAATTATATGCGGAATGATTACAGGGAAGATAGCTACACGCAAGGCCGGGGAAGACAGGACAGCAATGTTGTAAGCGGTGGCTACGGGCCGCGGGGGTACGAAGCAGCTCAATATGGAACAGGCGACTATAGGCCGGGCGGCTTTGGAGGTATTCTACAAAATGTCATGGGATACGGTAGATCTCTGCTGGGAGGCTTAGGCGGCGGTGGAAATTACCGGGCAGGAGGTTATAGCCAGCCAGGTTATGGAGGAGCACAGGCACAGCCTGCAGGTGACCCGCCGGGAAATACCGGTGGAGGCTATGGAATGGGAAGTTCCTTGCGAAATATTATAGGTACAGGCAGAACCTTGATGGGAGTTTTTAACGGTCTGGGAGGAATAAACGGATTGAGCGGACTGCTTGGCGGAAGTCCCGCCGGTAGTGCAGGTTCAATGCAAAACATGATGGGTTTCGCAAACCTGCTAAATGGATTTGGAGGCCAGGGGGCTGTTCAGGGAGCAGGAGCGGCAGGCGGACTTAGCGGATTGGGTAATCTGTTTTCCGGCATGGGGCCTTTGGGCTCCATGGTAGGAAGATATCTGATGAATAATCCTCAGATGGCTATGTCCCTTTTGAGTAAATTTCTTGCCAGATGATAATATTACATTAAATATTACTTGAAAGTTTGAGTTTTGACTTTTCTCCTGTAAAAAGCGGTTTAAGCCGCTTTTTTTGTACCTTGAGAATAAATTTCGGAATGAACAGCAACATATGTCCATATGGAGTAAATATATTTCCAGACTATTTTTTAAAATACGTGTAATATAAAGTTAGATTATTATAAGAAAGGAGGCTTTAATTTGAAAAACAACCCAATCATCTGGGCTGATTACCCGGATATCGATGCTATACGTGTAGATGATACTTACTATATGGTAAGTACCACAATGCATTTTATGCCTGGCTGTGTAATATTGCGTTCCTATGATCTTGTTCATTGGGAAACGGCAGCCCATGTATATGATTCATTGGATGATACACCGGATCAGAGACTTGAAGGTGAAAAACACATTTACGGGAAGGGAATGTGGGCGGCATCTCTCCGTTATCATAAGGGGAAATTTTATGTGTGTTTTGTAGCAAATGATACACACAAGACCTATCTCTATACAGCGGCAGATGTTACCGGGCCTTGGAAAAAGCAAATCATTGAAGGCTTTTATCATGATCCTTCTCTGTTGTTTGATGATGATGAAAGAGTATATATTATTTATGGCAATACCGAGATTCATCTTACGGAATTGAAGGAAGACCTTTCCGGGCCAAAGCCTGATGGATTAAACCGGATTATTGTGCAGGATACCGAACCTCATTATCTTGGTTATGAAGGTTCCCATCTATATAAAATTAACGGCAAATATTATGTCTTTTTTATACATATGCCGAAGGACAGAGGCCGCAGAACAGAAGCCTGTTTTGCATCCGATTCTCTTGAAGGTGAATTTATTGGTAGAGAGGTATTTGATGACGACATGGGATATCACAATTCCGGTATTGCACAGGGGGGGATTGTGGATACTCCTGATGGCAATTGGTATTCCATTCTGTTCCAGGATCATGGTGCCGTTGGGCGTATACCTGTCCTTGTATCACTGCATTGGGAAAACGATTTCCCGGTATTTGATAAGAAAGCACCAGAATATATCGAGGTTACCAGTACCAGGCCGGAATATGAATACAAGCCACTGGTTGGTAATGATGATTTTGTTTACGGACCGGATGAAAAGGGCAAGGTTCATCTTAAAGATTTCTGGCAGTGGAACCATATACCGGCTGATGAATTATGGTCTGTAACGGAGAAACCCGGTACATACCGTATCCATTCAGGGAAAATCAGTTCCAATTTGAATTATGCAGTAAATACACTGACACAGAGGACCATGGGACCGGCCTCTGAGGCCATTGTAATTTTGGATGGCAGCGGGCTTAAGGATGGCGACTATGCCGGCTTGTGTTTCCTGATCAGTTCCTACGGCTTTATTGCACTTATGAGAGAGGCTGGCCAATACTACATAGTAATGTGTGCAAGACCCACCGATGATAAATCCATCTTCGGTAACCTGGTAGATAATGAGCCTGCTGTGGAGTATGCAAGGATTCCTGTGACGGGAAACACTGTTACACTTAAGGCCTATGGCAATTTTGAAGATGGTATTGATGAAAGCAAATTTTATTATCAGGATGGAGAAGAGTGGAAGAAGCTCGGTGTTACACACAATATGATATGGAAGATGGATCAGTTTGTGGGATGCCGTTTTGGCTTGTTCCTGTACTCTACAAGGGAAACTGGCGGAACCGCCGAGTTTTCAAGGTTTATTTATAATATCCTTAAGTAAAAATATACGATATTCATAGGAGGAACGAAATTATGCAAAATGGTGCGTTTTATACCGGAAAATATGCAAATCTGTTCGCAGAAATTGGTATCTCTCAGGAGGAAATAGATAAAAAAATTAAAGACACATTTAACACTATGTTCTTTGACCCTGAAGAGAAGGTCTATTTTGAAATGGGCAGCGACAAGGGATATATGCTGGATACTGGAAATAACGATGCCCGTACAGAGGGTATGAGCTACGGAATGATGATGGCAGTACAAATGGACCAAAAAGATATCTTTGACCGTTTATGGTTATTCTCCAAGACCTTTATGCACCAAAAGGAAGGCAAATACAAGGGTTACTTTGCCTGGTCCGTACAGACTGACGGGACAAAAAATTCCGAAGGTCCGGCACCGGACGGTGAAGAATATTTTGCAATGGCTCTTTTCTTTGCAAGCAAAAGATGGGGTGACGGAGCAGCGCCTTTTGACTACAGTGTCCAGGCAAGGGATATACTTAAGCACTGTGTTCATCAACATGAGCTTGTGGAAGGTGGAAACCCCATGTTTGACAACTCCAATCACTACATAAAATTTGTGCCGGAAACACCTTTTTCAGATCCTTCCTATCACCTTCCCCATTTCTATGAGCTTTTTGCTCTTATGGCAAATGAAGAGGATAGGCCTTTCTGGCAAAGAGCCGCAGAAGCAAGCCGTGAGTATCTTCATATGTCCTGTGACAAGAATACCGGTATGGCTTCGGAATATGCCGAATTTGACGGTACTCCAAAATTGTTATTCGGTAAGGTTTTTGAATTCTATTCCGATGCATACCGTGTTGCAATGAATATTGGACTGGATGCATCCTGGTTTGCTAAGGATGAATCGCTGGGGGAAATTGTTGATAAGCTTCAGGCCTTTTTCAGTGAAAACACCAAATTGGGAGAGTATCACCCATACACCATCAAGGGCCAACCCTTTGATGAACCTGCCATGCATCCTACTGCAATTATTGCAACCAATGCTGCGGGTTCACTGGCGGCAAAAGGGAAATACAGGCTTCAGTGGGTCAAGGATTTCTGGGAACTTCCACTGAGGAAGGGAGAACGAAGATACTACGACAACTGCTTATACCTCTTCTGCCTTCTGATGCTGGCAGGCGAGTACAGGATTTATTAAACATCTCTTAAGTATACAAAAGTGGCAGTATCAATAGTCTGAGACTGCCATTTTTTGAATTATGAAGCATTTGATCAAGAATCATCGGATATGGTACTTTTAAGCTCTGCAGAAGTAAGTGCTGCAAGCTCTTTAAGGTTTCTATCATGAGACCAGTTTGGTTATTATCTCTACTAATTTTAATAAAAATCGGAGGTTATAATATGAATAAAAATGCATATGCAAAAATCCCTGGGTATTCCAATCCTCTAATCACTCATAAATATGGAGCAGATCCGTATGCCCTTGTTTATGACGGAAGAGTATACATTTATATGACAAGCGATACATTGGTTTATGATGATCAAGGTAAGGTTACCGGAGTTAATTATGGAATAATTAATACAATTACAGTGATATCTTCATCAGATATGGTCAATTGGACAGACCATGGCGAGATTCCGGTGGCTGGCCCTGATGGTATTGCAAAATGGGCTAAGAACTCC
>JAUZPH010000094.1 GCA_030706065.1 Bacillota bacterium
AGAGCGGCACATATGTGTTTTTTCATTTTCATCACCAATCCTAAAACAAGATTTTTGTTATTCTATACTATGCTGTATTATTCTTAAATTTGTTAGATTCTATTAATTTTTTCCTCTGTCGGATTGATATTTAAACTGTAATAAATTAAACTGTGTCTATATCGGAGGATAATGCGATACTTCAGGAAGTGAATTTTTAACAGCCTTTAGTAAAATAATAAGTATGAATTGGCATTTAACAGAATTTAAAATGTATCTAGAGAGGTAATGATATGGTAGATAAAAACTTTAAAGATTATATGTTGAGCAATGAAATAGTGAAATCCCTGACACTGTTGGGATACAAGGAGCCCACGGAGGTACAGCGGGAAGTAATGCCTCTGGCCCTTGAAAGGAAGGATGTAGTTGTAAAATCCCAGACCGGCAGCGGTAAAACTGCAGCCTTCGGAATACCGATATGTGAAACGGTAGAGATTGAGCAGAGAGAGCCCCAGGCGCTGATCCTTACACCAACCAGAGAACTGGCGGTACAGGTCAAGGAAAACATAAATAACATAGGAAGGTTCAAGAGAGTAAGGTGTACTGCCGTTTTCGGCAAGCAGCCCATGACTGTTCAGATAAGGGAATTAAAGCAGAGAGTCCATGTGGTAGTTGGGACTCCAGGAAGGGTCCTCGACCACATAAAAAGAGGAACCATTGACCTGCAGAAGGTGGAATACCTTGTTATAGACGAGGCTGACAAGATGCTGAACATGGGTTTTATAGAAGAGGTGGGATCTATAATAGATGCAGTTCCAAGGAACAGGTCAACAATGCTCTTTTCGGCAACTCTGCCGGAGGAAATTGAGAAGCTGTGTTCAAAATATATGAAATCTCCCGTCAGGGTTGAAATTACTCCCGAGGCCTTGGTATCCAGCAGGGTGGAGCAGGAGCTGTATGAGGTCGAAAGAAGTGAAAAATTTGACCTTCTGAAGAGCGTGCTGTATGTTGAAAAGCCGGACAGCTGCATCATATTCTGCAGTACGAAGGACAATGTGGATGAGCTGAATGAACGGTTGAAGGATGAAGGGATATACTGCAATGCGCTACACGGAGGAATGGAACAGGCAGACAGGCTGAGCATGATGAAGGGCTTTAAAAGGGGAGAATTCAAAATCCTTGTGGCTACAGATGTGGCTGCCAGAGGAATAGATGTGGAAGACCTGGACCTTATTATAAACTATGACGTTCCGGTAGAGAATGAAAGCTATGTTCACAGAATCGGAAGGACTGCAAGGGCGGGGAAGTCCGGAAAGGCCGTTACCTTTGCAAGCCCCGGTGAGAGAAGATACCTGGCAGGAATTGAGGATTACATAGGATATACCATACCAAGGGTGGAGCCGCCCTCCCGGGAAGAGGCTCAAAAGGAAAAAAAGGAATTCATTACAAGACTTAAGGATATTTCGTCACTGAAGAGTGACAAGACTGAAGTCCTGAGTAAGGATGTGACGAAGATATATATAAATGCCGGAAAAAAGAAAAAGATGAGGCCTGGAGACATTGTAGGAGCCATTACCGCCATTGAGGGAGTCACTGCTGAAGACATAGGCATAATAGATATTTTGGATTATGTGTCCTATGTGGATATACTGAATGGAAAGGGAAGGCTTGTACTTGATACTCTGCGGAATACCACCATCAAGGGAAAAGAAGTAAAGGTGGAAAAGGCGGAGAAACCGCAAAGATAGGGAAAAGGCCGTGCATTTGCAGGGCCTTTTAGCTGCGGGCAGATACTTAGTAATACAATTCAGCTGCAGGCTTACTTACAGATACTTATATATCTTGTAAACTTGCCCTTGGTAACAAAGCACCGGTCAACTATGTCAAAGCCGGCGGCTCTTATATGTTCATCCATATTTTCCATGGTGACTATTATAGCCCTATCGGATATCCGGCGGGCTGTCTTCATAATGGCCACCTGGGTTTCCAGAGTGGTGGGGTTGAACAGGCCGTAGGGAAGGTCCACTATGGCGGTATCGAAATTTTCCTTTATATAATGCATGTCACCTATGGTTATGACATCCCGAAAGCCAAAGTATTCAAGGTTTTTCTTTGCGTTTTCTCCAATCAGGGGATTAATCTCAAAGCCCTTTACAGAAAGGCCCATTGACTGGGCTTCCATCACCACAGTGCCGATGCCGCAGCAGGGGTCCACAAGCCTGCAATCCGAATTATGGGCTGCCGCAAGGTTCACCAGGGCACGGCCAGTTCTGACACCTAATGCATTGGAATAATTATAGGGCTTTACCTCGCGGCTCTGCCATTCCATATTGTTCTTTTCATATTCTCCGAAAATCCATCTCCCATTTACATGGGTTATGCCGAGGACTATATCCGGATCATGAAGTTTTGCCTCTCCAATTATGACATAGCCTACTGCGCTGTCCGCCTTGAGCCTTTCCTCGTAAGCCACTGTATCATCCTCATGCTTCACGTATCTAACCTTAAAGTTATCGTACTGCAATTTATCCCGCTCTATCTGATGCACTATGTCTTCAAGAGAGCCGCCGCTGTAGATTACCGAAATACATTCCTTTATAAAGGCGCTCCGGGAGGTTGGTATGTAGAAGTCAGAGAATATATGCTTATCTTGAGGTTCCCGGCCGAACAGATACCTTATCTCCAGCCTGGCCAGTGATTCCTCATATTTTGGATAATTTATTGTATAGAAATATAACTCTGATTTTTTCATCTGAACACATCCTTTTAAAGATGCGGAAATTTAAACCTTTAGCATTCGCCTGAGAAAATATCAAATCTTCACCGATTTTTCCGGATGTAAAATTTCAACGAATTAGTAATCAATTTAGAAGAAATTTTACATCCCAGATAGATTAAATGATAAATTTCCGCAACTGCAATCGGGATATCCGCATCCCTCTCTGATTGTATTATTTGACTGTAATAAAGTCAAATATACAGAAAAAATAACCCGGAGGCTGTTCCGGGTTATTTTGATGCCGCTTTTTCCTCAAGCAACTTCTTTTGCGTCGATATTCTGTCTATGTACGCCTCAATAGAGGTTTTGACAACTGCAGTGATCGGTACAGCTATGAACATTCCGACCATACCGTACAGCCCGCCGCCTACGGCGATGGCCACTATTATCCATACAGGACTCAGGCCCACCTTGTCACCGATGATTTTGGGACCAAGGAACCAGCCGTCAAACAGTGACAAGCCAATTACAACAGCAATCAATTTGACAACGCTGCCTCCTCCGGTGAGGATGGTTAAAATCACTGTAGGTATTAGGCCTATGGTATTTCCAAAGTATGGAATCATATTGGTTATTGCAATTATCAGGCTTATGATCAAGGCGAATTTGACACCGGTGATGGTGAGCAGAACAAAACATAGCAGCCCGATTATGATGGAGTCTATTGTCTTGCCAACAACATATTGTTTAAATATCAAATTAACCTTGCCGGCGACACTGATTATATGTCCTGCGTCATCGTTGTCAAGGAATGTGTACAGTATCTTTTTTGAATAATTGATGGCATCGTCCTTCTCCATCAGGAAATACACCGAAATAACAATACCTGTAAACAGATTCAATAAAAGTGATGAAAGATTGATGACATTTGTGATTACCGCATTGAAGCTGAGCTCCAGCAGCTTTCTTGCCCTGTCAAGTATTTCGTTCAGGTTATCACTGGCATACTGGTTAATGCCGTACTTTTGAAAAAAATCATTATTGGCAATTGTGCCGTTTATGTATTTTTCCAATTGGCTCACATAGTAGGGCAGACGTCCTAAAATATCTCCTATGCTCTTGATCATGCCCGGAATGACAAGGATGAAAAACATTGCAATGAGGGACAGGAAAATGACATAGGTTATTAAAATGCTTATAGGCCTCTTTGTTTTTAAAACCCTCTCAATAGACATCATTAAGGGATTCAGCAGATAGGCAATGGCATATCCCCAGATGAAGTAGGTCATGAGCGACAGTATCTTGCTGATTACGGTTCCAAGTATTTCATAATTATTGACAAGTTTAAACATGACAATTGATACGAAAATAATTGGTATCAAATTGAAATATTTAAATCTCCTGAACTTAAACAAACAAACCACCTCTATATAGAATATGCTTTTAAAGATGCGGAAATTTTACATACTAGCCGATAAATTAAAATGTAAATTTCCGCATCTATATTATATCATAGTACATCTACAATTAAAACGCCGAAGCCGGCAAGTTCATGTTTTTAGTTGTAAAAATCCCCAGTCTTTTCTATAATATTATTAGAAGGAAACTAATGAGATTAATATAATCCCGCTTTTGGGATAATATATACAATACATATTTAAAAGGGGGAAATTTAAATGAATGATGCTCTATTGGAGAAATATGCAAGACTGGTGGTAAGGACCGGAGCAAATGTGCAGAAGGGTCAGACTGTGGTAATTATGGCTCCTATTGAAACTGCGGGCTTTGTAAGGAAGGTTGCAGAGATAGCCTACACGGAAGGGGCAAGGGACGTTATTGTGGACTGGCACGATGAAAAGTTCTCGAGAGTCAGATTTTTAAATGCACCTGAAGAGGTTTTTGAGGAATATCCTTCCTGGAAGAAGGAGTTTTTCAAGACTTATCTGCACCAGGGGGCAGTGTTTGTTTCCATTGCCGCTTCGGACCCTGAGAACCTGAAGGGCGTTGATGTACATAGGATAGCCAAGGCTCAGAAGGTAAGTGCTACTGAGAACAAGGAATTCTCCGACCGCCTGATGACAAATCAGAATTCCTGGACAATAGTTTCCATGCCTACAGAGGCGTGGGCAAAGAAGGTTTTCCCGGAACTGTCCGGTGAAGAGGCTGTTGAAAAGCTGTGGGATGCCATATTAAAAACTGTAAGGGTTGACAGAGAAGACCCAGTTGCTGCCTGGAAGGAACACTCGAAAAATCTCAAGAAGAGAATGGAATTCATGAATTTCAGCGATTTTAAATACCTTCACTACAGGAATTCTCTCGGAACTGATCTGAAGATTGAGCTGCCGGAAGGACATCAGTGGCTTGGCGGTTCTGAGGAAAATGTGAATGGAGTGCCCTTTAACGCAAATATGCCGACGGAAGAAATCTTCACTCTGCCATTAAGAAATGGTGTCAATGGAAGAGTTTTCAGTGCAATGCCTTTAAATTACAATGGTAATATCATCGATAAATTCTCCATAACCTTTGAAGATGGAAGAATAGTGGATTACACGGCGGAGGAAGGATATGACGTGTTAAAGACCCTGGTGGAAACCGATGAGGGGTCACACTATCTCGGGGAGGTGGCTCTGGTGCCATATGATTCACCGATATCCAACCTTAAGATATTATTCTATAATACCCTGTTTGATGAAAATGCATCCTGCCATCTGGCCATCGGAAAGGCATATTTCCCATGCCTTACGGGCAGCGAGAACATGAGCGAAGAGGAACTGGAGAAGGCCGGAGCCAACAATTCACTGGTACATGTAGACTTTATGGTTGGCACAGAAGATTTGGAGATTACGGGAATTACTGCTGATGGCAGGGAGTTTCCGGTATTTGTAAAGGGTAACTTTGCATTTTAAGTAATTGTTAAAGGATTCAACGGGTATCATTAAGCTTGTTCATGCCGGAAAATTCCGGCTTTAACGGGTTTTCCGGCATGTATAAATAAAATTTAGACCGTTGAAACCTATAAATAAGGCCTGCCGAATTGAGACGGCAGGCTTTTTCTACAGATGCGGAAATTTAGACCTTTAGTATTCGACTGAGAAAATATCGAATCTTCACCGATTTTTCCGGATGTAAAATTTCAACAAATTAGAATTAAATTTAGAAGAAATTTTACATCCCGGATAAATTAAGAAATAAATTTCCGCATCTATATACCGACAGGCTGTAAGATAACTATTGTTCCAGCCCCTTTTTTAATTCAAAACTGTCAATCACTGCACCATCTATAGAGATTGCTGTAACAGTTATGCCTATATTTGAAATATCCAGTACGACAAAGTGATTTACCGGCTTCGGCGGCACTATCACATTTTTAGAATCTCTGAAGGAATCACTCAGTTTACCTCCGGCACCGCCGGTTATAATCTGATATATCCCCCTTGAAAACTTGAAGCAGCCCCTGTTGAACTTTTCATCTATCAACCGTCTCGAATAATTGTGTTCGTGGCCGCAGATTATCAGGGATACATCATTTCTGTCAATTATGCTCCAGAAATTATATTGTTCATAGGGATACTTGTTCAATGGCTTGTTCACATGTGCTCCAGTGGGGAAAGGCGGAGAGTGAACAAATACTATTTTATGATGGGCAGGTTTGCTTACAACTTTTTCAAACCATTCCAACTGCTCTCCGGAGATTTCATTGCATTCGTCATAATGATAGGAATTTAACAGGATTAACCGTGTCCCCCCTATATCAAGGTAGTATACCGTCCGGTTATACCCATTCAGAAAGTCATCACCGGCATGCTCGGAAAAGACCTTCGAGAACATTATCTCTCTGCAGTCATCCTCTGCACGGCGCCCCAGGTCATGGTTTCCTGCCGCAGAAAGAAGCCGCTCAGCAGGAAAGTAGGAAGAGAAAACTCTCTTGAAGTTTTCCAGTTGTGACTGAAGAGTAGTATTCAATTTGCTCCCTGTCACAAGGTCACCTGTAAACACGATATATCTCGGCTGGGGTTCCAAGCTTTTTACTGTATCCAATAGTTTTCTCAGAGCTGTTTCATTTATTCCATTATCATAGCCCTGAGAATCAGACATTACTACGAGTCTGAAACTGTTATCCACCTCATCCATATTTCTCATACCTCTATTGCCACCAGAAACTCTTAATGATGACAATATTCCCAACCTTTCTTCCTTATTTTGGTACAACTTTTTTTAAGCTTTTGTTGCTCTTAGTTCAATTTATGATGTTTTATAGACAGTTGTTACACAGATCGAGAAATGTGTGAAATATTTGTTAAAATTATAACAATGCTATACTGCCGGAACAGATTTGTACGATATATGTAATTGAATACAGATTTTGTGAGGAGGCGTTGATATGTTTCTACAGTCATTTGATGAGTTCAAGGACTATGTTGCTTCGCTGCAACTAAAAGAATCGGAGGAGCTTATGATTCTGGTGGGAGATAAGAGCTCCGGCTGTGTGGAAGAATTAATTCAATTCATCAATGGAAGGAACATCAGATTTTTTGGAGGCATCTTTCCTGAGCTTTTGGTTAAAGACAAGAGTTATCCCAGTGGGTTTATTATTCAGAGGTATGAGCCGGTATATTCTTCCATAGTTCTGCCTTACCTGATGCGCTTTAAGCTTAGCCTTGAAGAGATAGCGGATTGCACAGCCATAGTACTGGTTGATGGATTAACAAGCAAATTCAAGGAACTGACTGATACTGTGTACGGGAAGATAGGAGACTCGGTGAGGTATATAGGCGGAGGTGCAGGCTTCTACGATCTTAAACACAGGCCCTGTATATTTAATAACACGGGATTGCATGAGGACGCACTTCATATTTGTATTGTGAAACAAAAGGTTGAACTGGCTGTAAAGCACGGATGGAATAAACTTCAGGGGCCTTTCCTTGTAACAGAGGCTCATGGGAATGTGTTGTCAAGATTGGACAACTATGATGCCTTTTCGGTGTACAGAGATGTTATCGAGGATGAAGAAAGAGTAACATTATACAAGGAAGATTTCTTTATATATGCAAAGGACCATCCCTTTGGTTATACAAAAAAGGGCCAATACGACCTCATTGTGAGGGACCCAATTGCCCTGAACGACTATAATGAAATAATCTGTGTAGCGGATATACCCTCGGATACCGAGGTTTATGTTCTGAAAGGTAATGAAAATACACTTCTCAGTTCTTCCCTGGAGATCGCAGAATATCTGTCACAGAAAGCTCCTGACAGATATCTGCCGCTGCTTTTTGACTGTATTTCAAGAGCTATGTTTCTTGACAACAGGTTTGATGAGGAACTTAAGAACATACAGAATAAGCTCCGATATACTGTTGAAGGAGCTCTTTCCATAGGCGAGATAGCTTCAAACAAAAGCGGTGGCATAATAATACATAATAAATCAACAATACTTGGGCTGTTGGAGCAATAAAATATCGGATGTGTCCATAAAAGAATTGAGTGTGGGGAAGAGGAAGAAATCTGAAACTCCACACTCGTTATTTTATTGGATGTAAGCCGCCGGAATTGAAATTGAATATATACGTATACACAGTATTTATATGATTTAAGGACTTATGGTTTAAGGACAACCTTGATGCAGTTATCCTTTTTCTCATCAAAGAGGGTGTAGGCCTGCTTGCCGTTATCCAAAGGCATTACATGGGTTATAATATCCGTGGCATCAAAACTGCCTTCCCTTATTAATTTCAATATTCTTTCTACATAACCATGTGCCGGGCACTGGCCCATCTTCAGGGTTATATTTCTTGAAAAGAAGTCGCCGAGAGGGAACATGTTATATCTGGCACCGTAAACACCGACCATTGAGACAGTACCATTTTTTCTCACTGCCTGTGCTGACATTTCGATGGCTGATTTTGAGCCACCCTGAAGTTTCAGGAGAGTCTCAACCTTTTCTACCACCGTCATGGCGCCATCCATTCCGACGCAGTCAATAACCGCGTCGGCGCCGCCATGGGTAATCTCTCTCAGGGTTTCTCCGGTATTATCATAATCTTCAAAGTTGACGGTTTCAGCACCATTGAACTTCTTGGCGTGATCAAGCCTGTAGCCTACCCTGTCTACAGCAATAATCCTCTTTGCCCCCATATAGACTGCCCACTTCTGCGTCAGAAGGCCAACGGGGCCGCAGCCTAAAACTATTACTGTATCTCCCTTTTTCACTCCGGCATTCTCCACTCCCCAATAGGAGGTAGGAAGTATATCCGTCAAAAATAATACCTGTTCGTCAGTAAGTTCCTCAGGGACAACCTTTGGCCCCACATTGGCATAAGGGACCCTCAAATATTCTGCCTGGCCCCCGTCATAACCTCCGAATAATTCGCCGTAACCGAAGATTCCTCCTGTTTCTCCGTGTTCGTTGGAATTGTCGCACTGGCTGGAAAAGCCATGCTCGCAAAACCAGCAGTGGCCGCAGGAAATAGGGAAGGGAACAATGACCCTGTCACCCTTTTTTATGTTTCTTACCTCAGGACCCGTTTCCTCTACAATACCCATGGTTTCATGGCCAAGAATAAATCCTCTCGGCGTCTTGGGTACAGTGCCGTGAATCAGATGCAGGTCCGAGCCGCAGATGGCAGTTGAGGTCACTTTGATTAGAGCATCATCGGGTTTCACTATTTTCGGATCCCGGACACTCTTAACCTCCACATCCCTCATCCCTTGATATGTTATAGCCTTCATAATATCACCTCATACAACAGTCTTTTTATATCTTTCGTTTCAAGGCGGATAATTATGCAGAAAAAGGCCAGGTCATTGTTACTGTCTTGAAAATGGAGTTCAAAGGTGGTAAAGGATTTACTGCGATATTTGTAAAAGGTAAAAAAATATGAGGGCATACCGTATATTTTGGTCTATAATATAGTTAATAATATAATAAAGCGGGGAGATTCTATGGGATGTTATGAAGATAATGCAGCAAGGGAACTGATAGCCTGGCAGAAGGAGATGAAGATGAAGCCCGGGGCAGCGGGCAGTCTGGCAAAGGGTATTCAGGATAAGATGAACGGCATTATTCCGGACAAGGCTCATGAGATAATTACGGAAGCAATAAAAAACATGGTTAAGGCGGTGCTGACCGGATCGGAATACAAGGCCTCAGCTCCACTAAGGAATGAAAATCTGGAGACAAGGGAAAAGCTGGTGCGGGATAAGATTGAGTTCTATAAAAAGGCAGCGGCTGTAACAGGGGCGGGAACAGGCGCGGGAGGTATATTGCTTGGCCTGGCTGATTTCCCGATACTTCTGAGCCTCAAGATGAAGTTTTTATTTGACACCGCCGGCCTCTACGGTTTTAATGCAAGGAATTACAAGGAGAGGCTCTATATGCTGTATGTTTTTCAGCTTGCCTTTTCCAGCCAGGAATGGCGAAATCAGGTATTTGAGATTGTGGCAAATTGGAACAATTATTCAAAGGAACTTCCGGATAATGAAGATTCCTTTGACTGGAGAACTTTTCAGCAGCAATACAGGGACTATATAGATATTGCAAAAATGCTTCAGCTTGTACCGGGGATAGGAGCCTTTGTAGGAGCCTATGCAAACTATAAGCTTATGGATAAGCTTGGGAGTACGGCAATGAATGCCTACAGGTTGAGAGTCTTTAGATTTTATTAAAACTCACAAGCGGTATAGGGTTTTGACTTGGACATTAACTTATACATGCTCAAAAACTGTCTTCTTCAGTATTTTGAAGCATGTATAAGTTAAGCTTCGTTCAAAACCCTTTAATCAAAACGGAATGTGAAATTCAGCTTTGGCTGAGTTTCTTTTTTGTACAGC
>JAUZPH010000095.1 GCA_030706065.1 Bacillota bacterium
AACCAGGAAAATAATATTTGTCCATCTATCATCTTATTGCCAAAGTCATCATACTTTTGAGCAATCGAATCCGGATCCACAAGCCCCATTTTGTTGGCATCATAGTACAACTTGAGGGTTCTTAGATAATATCCATCAGCATCGAGGATTTCCTGATATTTATCCTGATTGGCATGTACTAAAAGAAATCCCAACTCATCGTAGCCCTGCATGCATGCAAACTGTTTTGCTGCCATCATCATGTTGGCATCCCAATCCGCCCACATGGAGAAGGCATAGGTAGGTTTTCCCGAATCGCTCTTCGGATTTGCTTCCTGCATCTTCTTAAGCACCGGCAGGAGGTCTTCCATGGTTTTCATCTGAGGTTTTCCTATTTTCTCATAAATATCCCATCTTAACTCCGGGCCATAAATCATTGTATTACCTTCTGACGGAGAAGTTGCAGGCATGTTGGCTATTTCGTGACCCAGGCCGTATACACTTGTTCCCGAACCAAAGTTTATCTTGTTTTTCTCCACAGCCTTTAGATAATTCCTTACAATATCCCTGCCATACTTGTCCAGCAGCCCATCCTTCTTCCAATCCAGCAGGAGGCCTGCTTTTATTGCATCGGTGTACTTTTGGTCGTCAGAACCGAAAACAACTATATCCCCGAGATTTCCGGCAGCCATCATGGAGGCATACTTGGCATCTCCACCCTGAAGATTTGTTGCGATGATATTCAGTTCAATATTGAATTTGTCTTTGACAACCTTACCGAACCAGCCACCCTGTTCTCCTGCATAGTTGGCAAGCATGGAAAACACGTCCAGCTTCAATGGTTTTTCTCTGCCGTCAGCTGCTGCCTTATCACTTTCTTTTTTATCTCCGTTACAGCCCGGAACACCTGCTGAAATTGCAGTTATCATGACAAATGCCATGAAGATCTTAAAAAACCTGTTAAAGCAACCTTTCATTTTTCCCCCCCCCTACTAGTTTAGGCAAAGAAATATATTACGGTTATTATTATCTGTAAAATTAAGATTCCCAAATATGCCGATTCAAATTTCCAGCTTACACTGAGATTTCTAAAATAATTTGAAAAAGCTATCACCAATCAGCACCTCCGTTTTACTTTTAAATGGACCAGAATTTTTGTATATCAGCTATATATTCTATACATATAATGCTTTTCCTTTAATCTATTACCATTTTACTAAATATATAAATTTTGTATGATTTTAACTCTAATAATTGGAGTGTTACCCGGAGAGTCCTTATGATAACATCATAATCGATGAGTAAACCATAATATTACAATTGACAATACGTCAATATTTATTGTTAGGCTGAATATTGATTTGGGGGTGGGGATCGTATTCTCTAAAGCACCAAAATTAGACGGGTGGTGGGTTTAAATGTCAGAAACTAATTTACAAAATATCGGTTCAGTACCTGAACTCAAATTACAAAAAAACAATATATATATTCTCCTGTTACGGGGGTTAGTTATTATTCTGGTAATCTCCATAGTTATTCCTGCCCTGAATCCTGGGAGAATGAGTAGTCTCATTGATAAGAATGCTGCTCTCTTCACTATGGCAACCTCCTATAATTCGCTGTTCACAGGGTTTACCCGTGCGCTGAGCAGAGGATGGGTTGACAGCAGTACACTGAATATTATTTACTTTTCTTCCCTGCTGGGTTTTCTCTGTACAGCTGCGGCTGCTGCAGGCTGCTGCATGACCCTGGGAAAAAAACGTTTACAGAGGCTTGGTACCCTCGTAATCACCCTGGGCAGTGCCGCCGGCATTCTTTCACTGATGCTTTTGCTTCCTGCATACTCTGCCCTTTTGAATACTATCAAGCCTAGTGCCATTGAGCCTATGTTTGCTTTTGGCTTTTGGGCCTTTCTCCTTCTGTTTGCACTTTGCGGAGTATTGGGCTTTATCAATATGAGGATGATTCCAAAGGCTGCCACTGAAGACAAATATGAGATGGAGGCAAAGTACAAGCTGTTTTTGATGATTCTACCCTTTGCAGTTCTCTGCTTTTTATTTTCCTATCTGCCGCTCTGGGGATGGCGTTATTCCTTCTTTGATTATAAACCGGGCCTTGGCCTCAGCTGGGATAACTTTGTAGGTTTTAAATGGTTTACCTTTCTCTTCAGAAATGCAGCGGGCAGACAGGATATAGTCAGGGTCATGACAAATACTCTGGCAATGAGCGGCCTTGGCATTGCAACCTCCTTCCTGCCCATGGCCTTTGCAATTTTTCTTACGGAAATCAAAATCGGCAAGGCCAGGAAGTTTATTCAAGTTGTTACCACCATACCTAATTTCATCAGCTGGGTTCTGGTTTTTTCCTTCGCCTTTGCATTATTTTCAACGGAAGGTTTTATCAATTCTGTTTTAATTGATTTTGGACTTATAAAATCCGGAACCAATTATCTCATGAGTGGAGACCACATCTGGCTGAAGATGTGGTTATGGGGCACCTGGAAAGGCCTGGGATGGGGCGCAATCATCTACATAGCAGGCATTTCCAGTATTGATCAACAGCTGTATGAAGCCGCTACCGTAGACGGTGCAGGGCGGTTTAAGAGGATCTGGCATATCACCGTTCCGGGACTGATGCCTACCTTCTTTGTACTTCTTCTGCTGTCTATTGCCGGTATTCTTTCAAACGGAATGGACCAGTATTATGTATTCAGAAACTCTTCCAATCAAAATTCCATTGAAGTTCTTGATCTTTATGTATACCTGTTAGGCCTTGGCAGCAATGGTTCCGGAAATATACCGCTGGCAACGGTGGTAGGTATGTTGAAGTCCATTATCAGTATTTCTTTATTGATGGGTGCCAACAAGGTTTCCAGATTGATCCGCGGCGAGAGTATTATATAGGAGGTATGAGAATGAATACGGATAATACAAATAAACCAGTTTCCATACAGTCAAGCCCGACAAATCTTCGTCCTAAAAAACGGAAAAGAAAGCTTGGATATGAAACAACTGTAGTTGACAGAATCTTTGATTTTTTTAACTACACTATATTTATACTGTTTGGCCTAATCTGTATATTTCCCTTTTACTACCTTTTTATAAATACGATTAGCAGTAATGATCTGGTAAGAACCGGACAGATCAAATGGTTTCCAAGGGGGATTCATTTTGACAATTATTTATCCCTGCTCCATGTTAATGAACTTGGAACCTCCGCTTTGGTTTCCGTGGCGAGAACGATACTTGGAACTGCATTGATGGTTTTGGCTTCTGCTTTCGTCGGTTACCTTGTGACAAAGAAAAAAATGTGGGGCCGTAAGTTCATATACCGTTTCATAATAATTACCATGTATTTTAACGCCGGCCTTATTCCCTGGTATTTAAATATGTCCATGATGGGCTTAACCAACAATTTCTGGGGATATATAATTCCCGGTATTATGGCTCCCTTCAATATTATACTTGTAAAGACTTATATCGAGTCCATTCCGACGGATCTGGAAGAAAGTGCCGAAATAGATGGCGCCGGCCCCTTTACTATATTCCGCCGCATAATACTGCCGCTTTCCAAGCCAATCTTAGCTACCATTGCCATATTTGGTGCCGTGGGTAACTGGAACAGCTTTATAGATTCCATGATACTGATGTCAGGAAAGCCCGCTCTCTACACACTGCAGTACCGCCTGTATATATATCTCACCAGCACCACGGATTTATCCGCACTGATGAGTTCGGGCGGCTCAATCTCAGATAATATAATTAATGCAACTCTCAATATGAGGACAATAAGGCTCACTGTTGCCATGGTTACCATTCTCCCTATTATTTTGGTTTATCCCTTTATGCAGCGCTTCTTTGAAAAAGGAATCATGATTGGCGCAGTTAAAGGCTGAGGCAGAGCTGGCATATAGGATGATACATTTTAACAAAAACTTATATAAGAGGGTGATAAGATACACCAAGGATATCTATACAGATGCGGAAATTTAGACCTTTAGTATTCGACTGAGAAAATATCGAATCTTCACCGATTTTTCCGTATGTAAAATTTCATCATATATTGCAACAATAGAATATCCAATCTTCACGGATTTTTATTGTTGCTCATTCAAAAGAAATTTTACATACCAGGCGACAAATCATAAAATAAATTTACGCATCCATAAGCTGAAGCGAAGGAAAAGTTCCCACAGCAAAATATGCTTAAGATGAGGAGTATTGATATCTTATATTATAATTGGGAGGGATTTCATATAATGAAAAAACGGACTAAAATTCTAAGCATTGTTACTGCCTGTGCTATGGTCTTTACTCTGGCCAGCTGCAAAAAGACACCTGCATCAACAACACCTGACGCAGGTAATACAACCGGTACGGATAGCAAACTGACCGATATTATTCCAAAAGATACGGTTACTCTCACCGTTTATTCTCAGCTGGCAAACTTCCAGGGTGAGCAGATCGGCTGGTTTGCCAAGGTAATAAAGGATAAGTTCAATGTCAAATTGAATATCGTTAAGACTGGTGACGGTGTATTTGCTACGAGGATGGAATCCGGCAATCTGGGAGACATCGTAGTCTTTGGCAATGACGGCGATGAATATCAGCAGGCTGTCAAGGGAAAAATGCTGCTGGATTGGAGCAAGGAAGATCTGCTGAACGAATATGGCCCATATATTGCCAAGAATATGCAGACTGCCCTGGATAAGAACAAAATGATCTCCAGCGGTACTTTATACGGCATCGGCCATGATGTAGGAAGTAGTGCCACAGAACATTCAGTATCCTTCTACAGGCCTGATATCCGCTGGGACCTTTATAAACAGCTCGGGTATCCCCAGGTAAATACACTGGAAGACTTTATACCGCTTCTACAGCAGATGCAGCAGCTGTCTCCTACTTCCGATACGGGCAAAAAGACCTATGGAGTATCCCTTTTTAAGGACTGGGATGGTAATATGGTTATGTTCGTAAAGTCCACCGCTGCCTTGTACGGCTGGGATGAATTCGGATTCGGCCTGTATAATGTAAATACCGGCGAATATCAGGATGCTCTCAAATCCGGCGGAATGTATCTTAGAATGCTGAAGTTCTATAATACCTTGTATCAAAAGGGCCTGGTGGATCCTGACTCGATGACTCAGACCTATGATGATATGTCGGAAGATTACAAGACCGGCGGTGCACTTCTCAATATCTTTGACTGGATGGGCAGCGGCCTTTATAACACTCCTGAACACCTTGCAGCAGGCAAGGCTATGATGCCTCTGACAGCAAAGGATCAGCAGAATGTAACCTACGGCTTGAATATGAACGGCGGAAACCGTGTCTGGACTATTGGTGCAAAGACTCAATATCCTGAACTCTGTATGGCAATTATCAACTGGCTCGCAACTCCTGAAGGTGTAATGACCTATTTCTATGGACCTAAGGGTGTAACCTGGAACTATGACAGTCAGGGAAGGCCAATGCTCACTGATCTTGGCGAGGCCTGTCAGTCCAACCAGGATACCGCAATGACAGGGGACTACAGCGGAAAATGGACTGACGGAACCTGTAAGATCAATAATACTACCTGGGCCGTTGATGCAAAAAATCCTGATGCAAAGAATGGAGATACCTATAACTATAAGTTCTGGGAAACAAGACAATCCAGACCGGTCAGCAATATCGAGCAGGATTGGAGAACCAAAACCAGTGCACCAAATTTGAATAAGTATCTGGAGATAAACAAACAGATGGCTATTTCCCTTGGAACTACCTATTCGGAATCTGCAAAGTCCAACGAATTGACCACAACCTGGAATCAGGTAAAGACTACAATCACCACTTATTCCTGGAAGGCAATCTATGCAAAATCCGATGCAGAATTCGATTCTATAGTAAAGGAAATGACTGACAAGGCCAATTCCTATGGCTATGCCGACTGCGTGAAGTTCCAGCAGGGTGAAGCAGCTATCCGCAAAGGCCTGGATGACAAGATTAGGAATAAATAAATTTAGATGCGGAAATCTATTGCTTTATTTATCGCCTTCGAAAAATCGGTGAAGATTCGATATTTTCTCAGGCGAATACAAAAGGATTAAATTTCCGCATCTTTAAAAGGGGCTTCCGTAAAAGGCGAAGCCCCTTTTCTTGTTGAGTTTTGCAAATCGGCAATTTACGGCCAGAGGGCCATTTGCAGTACAATGATAGTAATCAGGATCCCTACGAATTTTATAAACAGTTCTCTGGGCATCTTTTCTATGGTCTTTGTCAGCGGAGGCAGCAGCAAAAGCGCCCCGCCAAAGCTTGCTGCTCCGGATATTGCAGATGCAATAAACTTCCTATAACAAGTAATATATATGTATAAAAGAAATGCAGATTCATATAAACCTCCAGTAATAATAGAGCATACTTACTTACCGTATAATTCTTTAACATAATCTATTTTTATCGTCTCACTGTATATTCAACGTTCAATGGTATAAAATAAAAAGAATACAAAATAACAACCGTTTGGATAATATTATTGGAACTCTGAGGCATTATATCATCGTAGCCTGATTAAAGACCCCTATGCCGGAAATAATAATAGCTGGAGAGTTTGCTGCTTCATCTATTATCTGCTGCAAAGTATGGAGGTACAATTATACATGAAAAAATTGAGGTTTAGCTGCATAATTTCATTGATATTATTAATTTTCTCATTCATAGCCATAATAAATACAATTGAAAATTACCACTCTTCTCCTTCACCTAAAACAATAACAGCACCAAACAGCACCATCAAAACCGAAGCAATAATGTCAGATTTAAATTCTTCCAATTCCAGTGTAGTAGTAAATACTAGAAAACAATTCACTATTGTAGTGGATGCAGGCCACGGTGGCTGGGATCCCGGCTCTGTCGGGCCCAACGGTACAAAGGAAAAAGCCATAAACTTATCTGTTGCCCTAAAACTCGGCAGGATACTGGAAAGTAACAATATCAGGATTATATATACCCGCAGGAACGACGTTGTTGCAATGACGAATCAAAAGGCGGAGCTTTTGCACAGGGCTGAAATAGCCAACAAAAATGCCGCTGACCTCTTCGTCAGCATCCACCTGAATTACTCCGATTACAAAAGTGCCCGGGGAACGGAGACCTATTACTATCCCACCAGTACAAAGGCCAGGAAATTAGCGACAATTATTCAAGCTCAAATAGCTAAGGATGTTAAATCAAAGAACAGGGGCATTAAAGCTGAAGACTTTTCGGTGCTGAGAAATGTATCTGCACCCTCTGTTCTGGTGGAGCTTGGCTATATAAGTAACTTCTCGGAAGAAGCCTTGCTCCGAAAGGATGCATATCAGGACAAATTAGCTATGGCAATAGCAGCTGCTTTACTCAAATATATCAAACTTTAAGCTGAAAACCTCATCTGCACACTGGAAACTGCAGATGAGGCCCTTGGCTTGTACTTCTTATTTATTTGGGATTTTCCCTCATTATTCTGTGTCAGAATTTCTGCCCATCAGGTTATATAGCGGAACCAATGATTGCAGTTCTGAAATGTAATATATTGACAAGCCCCTCTATTTTTTATACAATAGTATTGTTGAAAGGGAGTAGTTGTAACTATAAAGTCAACATACTGGTGAATGTTCACCTGGCTTTATAACCTGATGGTAACGAGACTTTTGGCTTAATTCCATAGAATTATGCCGAAGGTCTTTATTTTTTCAAGGAGTGAGAGGCATGGAAGAAAAGTATAATGACCTGAAACTTGCAGAGCGAGGGGCACGTTTGAGTATTGCCGCCTACATAGCCCTGTCCGCTTTTAAAATCGGAGTCGGATATTTATCCGGTTCAAAGGCGCTGACAGCTGATGGTTTGAATAATGCCACAGATATAATCGCTTCAACCGCCGTTTTGATCGGGCTAAAGATATCCAGGCTGCCGGCGGATGAAAATCATCCCTATGGACACTTTAGAGCTGAAACCATAGCTTCACTGGTTTCCTCCTTGATCATGGCAGCGGTGGGAATTGACGTTTTATACAATGCCGCCCGTTCTGTCATTTTCTTTGAAGCGCAGGCACCGGACCCTATTGCTGCTATTGTCGGGCTCATTTGTGCTTCGGCAATATACGGAGTATACCGCTTTAACAAAAATATCGCTGTCAAAATAAACAGCTCCGGGCTTATGGCCGCTGCGAAGGATAATCTCTCAGATGCCTGGGTCAGTATAGGGGCAGTAGTAGGAATTATTGCTTCCCAATTCGGCCTGCCGTGGATTGATCCCCTGGCTGCAGTCATTGTAGGAATACTCATTATAAAAACCGGCTGGGATATCTTCAGAGAATCCTCCCATAACCTGACAGATGGTTTTGAGAAGGAAGAGCTTGATAAAATAACCGAGTGTATAAAAAAGGTTCCCGGTGTAAAAAAGGTTAAAAATATCCGGGCTCGGGTTCACGGAAACAACATTCTCCTTGATTTGATTGTCAGAGTCAATGCGGATTTAAGCCTCGTTGAGGCACACGCTATCTCGGAGGTAATTGAAGAGAGATTGAGACAGGAACTTGATATTACAGAAGCGGTGGTACATGTGGAACCTGATATTTGATTATTCAGAAATAAAAACTGCCGAGTCCGAAACTCGACAGTTTTATTTCGTTAAATGTACATGTCAATGACTGTGACTATGTTCGTGTACAGGATTATTTATCTGTAGAACAACAAAGTGCAAAGCCCTGCTATTACTGCGCTGCAGGGAATTGTCAGAACCCAGGCCACAAGTATATTTTGGGCAAGGCTCCATCTTACCGCTGAAAGCCTTTTGGCTGCACCAACCCCCATAATGGCAGAGCCAATAATATGTGTTGTACTGACAGGGGCTCCCATAAAGGTGGCGGTCTGTATAGTGATGGCTGCGGCGGTTTCTGCAGCAAAACCGTTTATAGGTTCGAGCTTGATCATATTTACGCCCATGGTTTTAATGATTTTCCAGCCGCCGGACATGGTTCCAAAGGCCATAGCTGCGGCACATGCCAGTTTAACCTCCCATAAAACCTCAAAGTTCTTTAAAAATCCGCCGGCCACCAGCGCCAGTGTTATAATACCCATGGATTTTTGAGCATCATTTGAACCGTGACTATAGGACATGAGTGCGGCAGATAAAATCTGAAGCCTTTTAAAAAGCCTGTTGACCCTGACATGAGTTGCCTTATGAAAAAGCCACGTCAGAGCTAACATAAACAAAAATCCAATTATTAGGCCTGCTATTGGTGAAGTAATAAGGGGAATAATAATTTTATTAAAAAAGCCATTCCATTTGATAACTGCAAGATCGAATTTATGAGCGGCAATTGCTGCTCCTATAAGTCCGCCTATGAGTGCATGTGAAGAACTGCTTGGTATTCCAAGATACCAGGTAATCAGATTCCAGGCAATGGCACCGATTAAGGCCATAGCTATGAGCTCGGGTGTAGCTACGCCTTCCTTCACAATTCCCTTGCCTACAGTTGCAGCTACCTCGGTATTTATCATGGCTCCTACGAAATTCAGTGAGGCAGACATCAGTAGCGCCTTTGCGGGAGTCAATACTTTTGTTCCAACTACCGTTGCTATGGCGTTGGCAGTATCGTGGAAGCCGTTTATATAATCAAAGGCCAGGGCCAGTAATACAACAACTATAACAAATGTACTAAGCATATTTCATAACAACTCCCCAAATTTCATTTGCAAGCTTTTCACAGGAATCTATACTATCCTCTATATACTTGTAAATATGATTCCACTTTGTTACAAAGAGTACATCCGTGGGATTTTCAAAAAGCTTTCTTATAGCTTTTCTATATATCTGATCTGCCTCATTCTCAATTGTATTGACATGTATTATCTTTTTAATCAAAGTTGCACTCTTATTAAGGCTCTTCAATTCGGATATTATTCCTACAAGCTCTTCAGTAGCTGTCACAAGTTTATCCAGCAAATCCAGCGACTCAGTAGTTGGCTTATCTATGTAATACATATAAAATCTATGTCCTGTTGAATCAATATCATCGGTGACATTGTCTATTTCTCTTGTAATACTGAAAATGTCTTCCCTGTCCAGCGGTGTAATAAACATCTTGTTCGTGTACTCCATAAGTTCGTGAGCGATTGTATCGCCTTCATGCTCAAGCCTGGTTAGATTTCCAAGCCTTTTATCCGGACTGCCAAGTTCATCCATCAGTGCACGCAGTTCCTTTGCAGCGGAATTTGAAACTTGTATTCCCTTTAAAAAAAGCTCAAAAAACTTCTCGTCCTTTGGTTTAATACTAAACATAAGCTTTCCTCCTCGGTAAATTTAATAATGGTTCTATTACTAAATAATTTTCCCCGGCAGGAGTAATATATACTAGATACAATGTTTAGTAC
>JAUZPH010000096.1 GCA_030706065.1 Bacillota bacterium
GACAGGCCGGTATAGCGTTTAAAACATGTACTAAAATAACTTGGATCCGGAATTCCTACCTTTTCTGCTATTTCATAAGCCTTTAATTCGGAATTTTTTATAAGCATTTTAGCTTTATCAATCCTGAGTTTAGTTATATATTCCATTAGGTTTATACCAACTTCTTTTTTAAAAATTCTGCTCAAATAACTTGCATTGACAAAGAATACCTGTGATACCTTGGATAGCGATAAATCAGAGTCTTGAATATTTAATTTTACATATTCGCTTATATCATCTATGAGTTTATTGTGCATATTCATCCTGGGGGAATTTAATTGTTCCAAAGCTTCATTATAAGATTGTCCTATATTTTCAATTCCATTTATTATTGAACTGCATCCAATACTTATGGAACATTTAAGAGCATCCTGGAGAGTTAACTTAACAATGTTGAAAAAATCTCGTTCACTTTCCTGTTCGATATTAATTACAAGAGTTATCCTATAATTTATATCAAAGAAAATATTTATCTTCTCATTTCCATGAAAAGCTTTTTTTAGTTCCTCCAAAGTTTTGATTTTATAATCTATTTCTATTTCTTCTTTCAAATTGCTCTCTTTGTATTTGGACAGTATGTCCAGGACTGCCACTTGAAAATTATTGTATTTAAATTGAAAATCCAAATAATCCATATGAATTTTTACTTCATCAATATTTATATCAGGTTGGATAAGGCTATTCAGCAGCCTTTCAATAAAGAAGTCCCGATTCTCAATAAATTGTTTTTTTAACTCAGTATATTCGGAGGTAGTTCTTCGTTCTTCCAATATTTCTTTTTTCATTTCCAAGGCAGTTTTCATAACCTCTTCATCATCAATGGGTTTAAGAAGATACTCCCTTATTCCGGATCTAATACTTCTCTGAGCATACTTAAAATCATCGTAACCGGTAATGACTACTACCTTGGTACCGGGGTATTTTTGAATTACACCATCGGCAAACTCAATACCATCAATACTTGACATACATATATCGGTAAAAATTATATCAGGCCGGATTTTATCCACTAATTCAATGGCATCCTCCCCGGAGGAGGCCTCGCCGACAACTTCCAGGCCTATACTGTTCCAATCTATGCATCTTTTTATTAAGCGTCTTACCCAATACTCGTCATCGACGAGTAAAACTTTTAAAAAGTTATCATTCATAGCTTGCCTCCTGATCTATTGGGACATGAATCGTAATTTTGGTTCCATATCCAACTTTACTCTCCAATTCGAACCTTACAGCTCCATTATAAAAAATATTTAATCTTTCCATTGTTCCACGCAGTCCAATACCGCCGTTATTCTCATTCTTTATCCATTCAAGCATTTCACTGCTGATTCCGATACCGTCATCCTGTACCACAAGTTCAATATAATCATCTTGCAAGGATGTACTGATAAAAATATTTCCGTTTCTTCTGGCAGGTTTGATACCATGATAGATGGAGTTTTCCACCAATGGCTGCAAAACCAATTTTAAGATTTTGTAATTATTTGCCCTTTCATCTATATCCATTTTCACCTCAAATAGATTTTCATACCTTATCTGTTGAATGATAAGATAACTTTTAACCGTTTGCAGCTCCTCCTTGATAGATATAACTTCATTGCCTTTACTAAGACTTGTCCTATAAAAACTGCCAAGTGACTTAATAAGCAGATATACTTCTTCGTTTCTATTATCTAAAGCCAGGGAACTTACCGTATCAAAAGAATTATATAAGAAGTGAGGTTTTATCTGAGCTTGCAGCACATCCAGTTCTACTTTTCTCTTTATCTTCTGATCTTCTATCACTTGTTGTATCAAACTTTCAATTTTGCAAATCATTGCATTATAAACATCCTTCAACTTCCCAATTTCATCATTGCCTGTAGCTATACTTACTTTTTTAAATTCTCCCGCTTCTACTCCCTTCATGGAATTGATCAATTTATCAATAGGTTTTGTTATACTTGATGATACTATGGCCAATCCTATTAAAATCAAAAGAGCATTTAAAAGAAGCAGTCCCAATATGATAAGCTTGGAAACATTTGCTTGATTTGAAAGCTCATTAAAAGGTAATATGCTTATAATTGTCCATCTTAATTTGTTCTCCAAATAAGAGGTAATATAACTTTTGCCTTGTACTTTTTCTATAGAATAGTAATAATTATCTACCATTTGGCTTTTAATATTTTCTTTGATATTATACTTTGATAAATCTGTTGTGCTGAGGATATCATTGTTATATTCATCTTTTATCTGGATGATAGCCTCACCGCTGCTGACAATATTTTTGAAGGAGTTGTTGATGGCTTTTTCAGGTATATTTATTATCATAATTCCTATGGGCTTTCCGGTTTCCAAGTCGTTGAATATTCTCATAAAAGAGATATATTTTTGATTAGGTTGATTAAACAATCCGCCACCATTTAATCTAACCATATATCCTCCTTTTAACTTTTCAATATCATCGTACCAGTAGGAATCTTTTATGTTTTGAAGTGAAAATGCCTTGTAATCTTTTTTGTCCACGAAATATCTGTTTCCATAGTTATCAAAGATATATATTGAAGATATGAACATATTGGATTGAATAAATTCTGTCAAGTATCTGTTAATGGAAGCCTGATCTTTGTAGTTAAAACCATAATCGCCGGTTCTCAAAGTTTTCTGAAGATTAAGGTTGGATATAAGTATCTTTGATTCGTTATCAACGTTATATATAAGCAATTCTAAGTTTTCATCAACAGTTTTCAAGGTTTGTAAAGACATTTCACTGACTTTTTCTGTCATTATACCGCCGTTCACCTTTTGATATATAAAAATACAGAAGCTTAATGAAATTATAGATATAACAAAATAATAAACTATGACTTTTGTGCCCAGCTTAAAGTTTTTAAATTCTTCTTTAAACTTACTAATCATTTGGTTCCTCCAGAGTCTTCAGTATTTTGATTTTAGAAACTTAGAAATTGTAAATAATTACCTACAATTACATTTTATATATTATTGCAAAAAATATCAAGGTTAAAGAGAAAACCCGGAAACTGAACCTGTGCGGGTCCAATTTCCGGGTTTTGCAATGTACTGGCTTCATCTTTCAGGTCAGGCTATTGAAGTGGTTGTCATATCCGCGGATATGAGGGAAATGCTCCGGAAACTCAGCGGCTCTGTCTTGCAAGCCACTGGAAGATAGTCTCGCCGTTGTCGTCCTTTACAATATTGTTGTAAATATAGTTCCATGCATCGTGAGCGCCATAATAATAGTTTCCGTCGAAAACAGGGCCTGCGGGAAAGAGCTCCATCCTGGCGTCAACACCTGCCGTGAGCAGGTTATTAAGAGAGGCAGGAAGGCTACCGGCAGCCCAGTCCGATGTGCTGCCCACAAGATACATTGGGAAACCCTTGCCGGCGATTGTCTGTGACTGTGCCGCACTTAAGTTGCCTCCGGAACAGAGGATCGCCGCGGCGAAGTTAATCTTATTTTCGGTGGTAGATGTTATCAGGGGAGTTGTCATGCCGGTGCCCATGGAAAGACCGCCAACATAAATCCTGTCGGTATCAACATTATTTTCAGCGACTATCTTATTGATAAGTGCTTCCATATCGTTTAGTCTATTGGCGCTCCATCCGGCCGTAGTTGATTGCGGGGCCAAGATATAGCATCCGCCGAGGGCTTCCTGGAATTCCTTGTCCGCGAACGCAAGGGCCCTGTTGCCTATGAGATTTCCGCCCGGGTTAGTGCCGGTATAGCGTTCTCCCGTGCCATGGAACCAGACTAATATCGGTCTTTTATTGTCCTTGCTGGCGTTATCGGGGGTAAACAGTGAGTATGTGCCTCCGCCAGGGGCATCTGAGATCTTAAACTTGTCGAATATGGCATCGTGCTTTGTTTCGTCCTGGACATAAGTCGCTGCAGCTATGCCGGGAACTTCCTTTTGCTGCGTAATATCAAGCTGTATGCTGGCAAAGCCAATGAATCCGCCATCTGTGTACCACGCTGCACGGGTAGCGGGAACGTCATACCTGTTAGCAGCGGTTCCGTTTTGCTCAGTTCTTGTCTTCCATTCAATGTCGAATTTTACGTATCTGCCCTTGTCGACTCTATTCCCATTGGCATCTGCCACATAGGCGTCAACAATATTCCATCTGGCCCATCCATCTCCGAGAGCGTAACTCTCTTTTTGAGGATCCCAGGCAAAGTTTCCAAAAGAACCCTGAACACTGCCGTCATGTTCCGTTACCCTGGCTTTTGCGTAGAAGGTGTCCTTATCTACGGCGGCGGAGGTCAGATTAACGCCCATATCGATGAGAGCGCCAGAGAAGTAATATCCGGGGTTGTCCGAGGTCCGCAAAACGTCGAAGGAAATCGGGCCGTTGTACAAAGGTGGAACGACAACTGTGGCGTTAAGCTTTTCTCTATTAATCTTTGTTACTGTAAATACGACAGTCTGTTCCTCGGTGGTCTGCTGAATCTTGATGCCCAGCGCGCCTGCTCGCTGTTTGTTGTCCTCTACATTGTACGGTGTAACGTTGACCTCGCCCTGGTTGCCGGCCCAGGCCAAATCGGCTTTGTTATTGCCGTTGCCGTGCCAACCGACATTGATTGTGCCGACATACCAGCCGTCTACCGCCTCAAAAGCTCCCGCCTCAAAGACGTACACGTTATTGCTGACGGAAATGTCCAAGGCTTTTGCCGGTACTCCTAGGACAAACGTCATGACCAACGCAAGGGCAATAGTTAAGACTTTTTTCATAGTGATTACCTCCCTGAATAATTTTAGGCCCCTTTTATTCTGAGGTTAGGGTTCCTCGTTTTCAGCCACGCTGTTGTCGCGCAGCGTGGTTAAGCGCCTCTGGCACAGGTGAGGTTCCTTCATTTATGCCACGTCATCGACCACCTCCTTTTCGGTGAGAGATACTTCGTTTTTAGCTATCACCTTGTCAATACGGCCAATCAGAGTATGGCATATCAAAATCAACAACTACAGGTTGGCTAAAAAAACAAAATGCTAAAGGAAAAGATTCTGGATATATTCCATAATAATCAAGAAATTTAGGCCTGCATCATCCAAGAGTATAGAGTAGAGAAAACGTTTTAAATCGTGATTCTCCACTAATACCATAAATTAGAAGTGGGTTACAGACATAACCTATATTCATACTCTTAAGGATGGATGGTGCTTCCCGGCATCTTTTATGACCTATATATAGCTGCGGAAATATATTCATTGTCTAACACTAAATGTAATCCTTTACTCGTATTACATTATTTAACATCACATATTTATATTATAAATCAGTAAGACATAATAATAGCTTGAATATTTTTACTTCTATTTTTAAATATTTTTACTTTATTTCAATAACGGCCTTACAAATTATAAATTTGAAAACCGGTCTTCATATCTGCTGAGCATTAATCAAAAAATCCATTAGCTTGTCCCCTCCAAGTAATCCAAGGGCTGGAAGAAAAGCGAAAAGTCCTTGGTTTCTAAAATGTAAGTATAATATGGATGAAAATTGTTGAATATGATAGAATATAATAGAAATATGTGAAAAACAAGAGAATATGGGTCAAATAAACCAAATAGGAGGAATATTAATGGATTACAGGAAAAACATCGAATTGAAAAACAAAATTCTATTGGTGGGATTTTTACTTTCAGTAGTTTTCAGATCGATTACTGATGTATTGTTAAAGACAGAACCAAAGTTTATACTTATACTGGTGGGAACAGCTATTCCATTGCTGTTAGTTGGAGTTATTCTAATATGGAAGAAATTCATCATGGTAACAATGTACTACATATTATTCATATATTCCTCGATTATATTCATAATGTTTGTTACAAACCCATGTATGGCAAATTTTATTTTGGTTTACTATGGCATCATTTTAGTCAGTGTTTATCAGGACTTAATGGCAATGATCACTCATGCGGTACTGAGTGTTGGACTCATATTATATTTCTTTCTAGGTTATAAGACTACTTTATTTACATCAATCGGATATGAGGAATTGGCATTCTATATTTTATACGTTCTCGCAGGCTCCGTGTTTTTATCAATCAATGCTATCATGACAAAAATAGTTTATAGAAATATCGAAAGTAACCATAGAGCTACCGAGGAAGCTAAATCAAGGGCGGAATTGCTGCTGAGCAAGATTTATGATGCTATAAAGAAGTTAACGGCAGCAAATGAGAAAATCAACGGTGGCATACGCACCACAAGACAGATTGCAGAAGAAATAACAACTGCCACCGGCGATGTTGCTGATAGAGCTGCAAAAGAAGTGAACATAATGAATGGAATGAAATCATCAATGGAAGTTGGCGTGGGTAAGCTGGGCGAAGTTACTGATGCAATTGAGACCATGAAGGAACTGTCCATATCCACGGAAGGCACTGTTTCGGAAAGTACGAAAAAAGTGGACATACTCTCCTCGGAGATGGCCACGGTAAATACCGGTATGCTGGATATGGTGGGCTTAATCAATGAATTGAGCGAAGAAAATTCAAAAATTGCCCAGATTATCAGTACTATAACCGGCATATCCGACCAGACCAACCTATTGGCTCTCAATGCATCAATTGAGGCTGCCAGGGCCGGAGAACATGGAAGAGGCTTCGCTGTTGTAGCAGAGGAAGTAAGGAAGCTGGCAGAAAACTCCAGGGAATATACGAATAAGGTTGAACTTATACTAAGCAGTATATCAGACAAATCAAGACTCATTGCAGAAGAGGTACTGAAGGAACAGAAGTCTATTGAACTGTGCAATGATCATACAAAAGGAGTGAAAGGTTCATTCCAGAATTTAAGCAAAAACACAGCAACGGTATTAACCCAATCAAAGAATGTCAGTGTTCAGGCTGATGTATTGGAAGATTCTATGAAGAATACCTTGAGCTCTGTAAATGGTATAAGTGAAAATGTTGAAACTACATCAACATCTATGGAGGAAATATTTGCTGCTATTGATGAACTCAATAGAAACATAGAAGATATAGCCAAAAGCTATATGGAAATTGATGAAATATGTAAGGAATTAAACTCCTTGTAAAGTAATAGATAGAGGGTGCTTCGGCACCCTCAAATATTATAGTGTTTTCGGGGCTGTAGGCAGATATGGTTTTTGCTTATAATCATAACATTATTTTTTTCTTGCAGATATTAGCAGCATCATCGGCCTGCGCAGTTCACCCTCATTCCCCGATGTTTTCAGCCAATCTGAATTTGACTATCTCAGTTATTAATTCGTAGGGCAGAGGTTAATGGCTGAATAGTTACAGATTATTAAATCTGATTTTGCATAAAATAAAATAGACTTACGCCCGATGGAGGTAATCTTATGAATGATCAAAGTAGTACATCAACCTACGGCAAATATGAGAAACATCAAAGATGTGAGTTATGTAATGTACCAATATTTCGCAACCCATGTAGTGATATAAGAAGCAGCGGTGTTTTCCAAGGTAAAGGAAGAGTGCTTTGTAATAAGTGTGCATCCTTATTAAAAAACATGCCTTCAGAACAGGCAATTCAAGCACTTAACAACGCATTCGAAACCTATAAAAAAGCAAAAGAATAATACCTGGAAGAATTCCTTCCTCCAGGTACTTTTGCTTTATATACAGTTTCATTATCTACTGTTTCTTCCCCTACGATAATTCAAACTTTTACCGGTGTTTTTAGCAGTAGTGGTTTTCATTGTAGGCTTATTGCCCTCTAAGGGTTTAGTATTAGCACTTACTTTGTAAGAGTGTTCTTCTATTACCGGTATTTTCTTACATATAAGTTTTTCAATCCCCTTAAGATACTCCATTTCATCCACATCACAGAAAGAAAGTGCAGTCCCCTGTTGCCCTGCTCTTCCGGTACGTCCAATTCTATGGACATAGGTTTCGGGAACTTCAGGCAGGTCATAATTAATTACATGAGATAATTCATCTACATCAATACCTCTTGCAGCTATATCAGTTGCAACTAAAACTCTTATTTTCCCCTCCTTAAAACTATTTAAGGCCAGCTGTCTTGCATTTTGAGATTTGTTACCATGAATAGCCAGAGCCTCTATCCCGGCGCTATTGAGCTCCTTTGTTATTATATTTGCACCATGCTTTGTTCTTGAGAAAACTAAAACAGATGTTAAAGCTTTATCTTTAAGCAGATCTATAAGTAAATGTTTCTTATGTTTTCTATCAACAAAGTATAACTCCTGTGTAATAGCATCTACTGTAGATGAAACCGGTGTAACTTCTACACTTACAGGATTCTTCAAAATAGAATTTGTCAGCGTTAAAATTTCCTTTGGCATAGTTGCAGAGAACAGCATGTTTTGTCTAACCTTCGGAAGCTTTGATATAATCTTTTTCACATCATTGATCATACCCATATCTAACATACGATCCGCTTCATCCAGTACAAAGTATTCGACATTTTTCAAGTCAATATACTTTTGATCAATCAGGTCAAGTAATCGTCCTGGAGTTGCAATTAGTATATCCACCCCTCTCTTAAGGGCTCTCGTCTGAGGATCTTGTGACACACCTCCAAAGATAACCAGATTTTTAACATCCAAATATTTTCCATAACCTGTAAAACTTTCTCCTATCTGAATGGCTAATTCTCTGGTAGGGGCTAGTATTAAAGCACTGATATGTCCTGGCACCTTCCCCAATTCTCCCTTAGCAGAGATATTTTGTAATATCGGAACAGCAAAGGCTGCTGTTTTTCCTGTACCTGTCTGAGCGCAGCCCAGCACGTCCTTTCCTTTTAATATATATGGAATAGCCTCTTCCTGTATTGGTGTTGGTTTTATATAACCCTCTTCTTTAATTGCCTTAACAATGTCTTTATTTATATTTAAATTTTCAAATAACATCTCTTATCCTCCTAAGTATCTTATACACCATCATTTTTAATTACTCAAACCGCTAATTATGAACATTTAAAAACCCCATAAATAGTTTAACTATTTATGGGGTTAAAATATTCCTTAATTAAATAACGGTAATATTTTCTGCTTGTGGTCCTTTTGGGCCCTGAGCAACATCATAAGAAACTTTTTGACCTTCTTCTAATGTTTTATAACCATCTGTTTTTATTTGAGAAAAATGTGCGAAAACATCTTTTCCATCTTCTCCGGTAATAAATCCAAACCCTTTTTGTCCATTAAACCATTTTACTGTACCATTCATATTATGTGTACCTCCGAAATTTTATTTTTCTTAAATTCATTGTAACAACTCACCAATAAAATCTCGATGTTAACTTATTATATTATAAGTACCAATTGAAATATATTTGTGTTGCATTATTTACTATTAATTTAAGTTCTTAATAAGAATAACATAGTTTACTAGATAAAGCAATCTTTTTATATTGGGTATTGGGAGTTCAAAATTAGCCGGAATTACTCCTATGCCCTGCTCATGAATGCTGAAGGTTTAAATTTCCGAATCTTTATTACCCATGGAGCCCTAGGAGATGACCGGAAGCCATCTCCTTGCTTTTAGCAAAATTGCGCAAGCTCTTTATCTCAATGCACTAGCCAATAATGAATCCGGGAAATAAAAAAAGTGAGAAGTACTCTCACTTTTTTAGTATTGTTGAAATTATATATATCAGTCTTCATATTTATTCAAAAAAATGTGTCCTTATAGTTACTAATCCTCTACCTTATTCATTTAATACTTTTTTAATTTTCTCCAGCAAGGTTGATTTATCAATTGAATCAATATCTTCAATTGAATCAATTAACTTTAAAAGCTTATCCTTAACATTTAAGCTCTTATTATGAATTTCTTCCTCTTTTATTATACTTTCATCTTTAATAATACCTTCATCTATTAAGAAACTATCGCCAAGCTGCATTATTCTTGCATTATATCCTTTTGATTTTATTAGTTTTTCAAATTCTCCCTGAGCTTCTTTATCACCATGTACAAGAAGAATTTCTTTAGGTTTCTTCTTAAAACCCTCAACCCAATCAAGTAATCCACTTTTATCAGCATGTCCAGATAGCCCATGGAGGGCATAAATTTTTGCATTCACTGCAACTTCTTCTCCAAATAATTTTACCTTTCTGGCTCCCTCCATTATTTGTCTTCCTAAAGTTCCCTCGGCTTGGTAACCAACAAATACTATAGAACATTCTTTTCTCCATAAATTATGTTTTAAATGATGCCTTATCCTTCCGGCTTCACACATGCCGCTGGCTGATATAATAATTGCTCCGCTCTGGATTTTATTAATAGC
>JAUZPH010000097.1 GCA_030706065.1 Bacillota bacterium
ATTAGGCCTTGCAAATTTACTGCAGTTTTCCTTCATGGTTTCCAACCTTTCCGGATCTGTGAGCAGTTCGTTGATAACTGTGCTGCAATTTTTGCAGTCTCTTAAATCAATAGCCAGATTATTTCTAAGAAGAAAGTTGGCATTTTTTTCCTCGTGGCCGGGTATGGCAGAGGATAAGGCTAAAGGGATTCTGCTTATGAGTGACTCGGTTACAGTGAGTCCTCCGGGTTTCGTAATAAGCAAATCGCATGCCTGCATATATCTGTTAACCTCTGTAGAATAACCTATTACTCTGGTAGGTTTGTTTGAAGTTTCGCTTAAGGAGGTCAGCTGTGAATAAAGCTTCTTATTGCTGCCTGTAATTACAATTATCTGAATATCCTCTTCCACTTTTTTTAGTTCCTCATACAGAGCGGCTATCTTGCCGATGCCAAGGCTGCCGCCCATGAGCAGTACAGTGCTTCTGTCCGAGTTTAGATTGAGAGAATCCAAGGTCTCTTTGGGAGGGTATTCCTGCAGAAACTCGGGTTTAACTGGTATGCCAAGAGGATGAATAATCTCTTTTTTTACTCCTCTGCGGGTCATTTCATCCACCATTTCAGCATTTGATACTATGTAGGCATCTATATTCGGGTGTATCCAAAAGCTGTGAGGTGCATAATCCGTTAGTATTGCAACTAAAGGAACGCCAATTTTACCTTTACCTTTTAATATGGAAGCCATCTCGGTGGAAAACGGGTGAGTGGTTATGATTACATCAGGAGCAAAATCTTCTATAAGAGGAACAAGTTTATGTATTATAAATTCATTTATTCTGTTGCTGAAGTTAGCTATGCTTTCTTCTGTTTCAGCGAGGTTATACAGTTTCCCGAATAGAAAAGGAGAAAGTTTGAGGCTTTTAAGGTAACTCCCTATGACTACTTTATCTAAAAAAGGATTTATGTACTTTATTGTATCGACCAATTTAACTGTGCTTTCCGAATCATTTTGTTTTATATAGTATTCTACAGCCTCGGCGGCATTGACATGTCCTCCGCCTGCAGATATGGATAATATTAGTGTGCGCATTTAATTCACCCTTTAACTAAGCTCGTTACAGATGCGAAAAATTTAAACCTTTAGTTTTCGCCGAAGAAAATATCGAATCTTCAACGATTTTTCCGGATGTAAAATTTCAACAAGTTGGATTTTAATTTAGAAGAAATTTTCATTCCTGGCGATAAATTAGAATATAAATTTCCGCATCTATATAGCAAATTAATATTTCGTCCTATATTAGAGTTTAACACCTTTTGACGAACATCTTTTACATACTGTCATATTGTTTCTATCTTATTATACATAAAATACTAATATTAATAAATAAAATAATTAAATATTTATGTGCCATCTATGGCAGAATAACATTGTCATTTAGTTGGGATAATAGTTTCAATGGGATTTATGGAACAAGTTCCACCAAGATTGTTGAATTAAGCTCCTGTCTCTTAAGAGACAAGAAATAATGTACCAATGGAAAAAACGGCTATGTCTAGGAGGTTGAGCAGGTATATGGAAATGATAAAGAAAAGGATGTTTTATACTGTATTAGTAACAATGATAGTGGTATTCTCGACAACATACGCCATATTGATGACACTGGAAAGGATGGACTATAGAAATTACCTTCAAGGTGAATACAGCAAGAACCTTTATGGACTCATCAATAATCTTGAAAATATTGATGACAATTTGTCAAAGTCTGCAGTTGCAAGTCCCAAGGGACAGGATGCTGTATTACTGGGAGATATTTTCAGGCATTCAAGTTCAGCTCTGGATAAGCTAAATTCACTCCCGGTGCCCAATGAGGTGCTGCAGGGGGCAAACAAGTTCCTGTCGCAAGTGGGAGATTATTGTTATACATTGGTAAAAGCAAAGTCAGAGGGCCGGGATCTTAATGCTGCCGAATACAAGAGGATTGATAACCTTCAGGCCCAGTCGGCGGGGTTAAAGCAGCGGCTGAACGACATATTGATGGATATTAATATGGGTAACGTAAAATGGGGTGAGATAAGGAAGAAGGTAACCGGTGTAATGGCTGTCGGAAATGAGACTTATCTTTCGGATAAGTTTACTACAGTTCAAAAACAGACAATGGATTATCCTTCACTGATTTATGATGGACCATTTTCAGATAATGTGCTGGAAATAAAACCTAAGGTAAACAGTTTGGCCTTAGTAAAAAGAAGTGATGCAGAAGCAGTGGTGCGTCACATACTGAGCGGTTATAAAATAGACAAAATTGATTTGGCTAATGCCGGAGGGCAACCAACTATCGACTCATATACTTTTACGGTTCAAATAAGTGGACGGAATAAAAATGAGAATATTACCTGCAGGATAAGCAAGCATGGCGGCAGGTTGGTATACCTGCTCGATAACAGAAGGTATAACAGGCCGACTATTGATGAAACCGCTGCAACGGAGCGGGGTGCCGCATACCTTGCCAATATAGGGCTTAAGGACATGAAGGCTACATACTCGCTGAGATATGAAGATAATATAGTAATCAGTTTTGTTCATTTCATAAATAATGTACCTATATATCCTGAACAGGTCAAGCTGAAAGTTGCTCTGGATAATGGCGAAATAACGGGGTTGGAGGCTGAAAAGTTTTTAACTGCCTACGACCCGAACAGAAAAGTACCAGTGGCTAAAATAAGTGAAGGAGCAGCAAGAAGTGCAGTAAGCAGCAGACTTGCAGTGAGCAGTGTACGCCTTGCTGTCATACCGACTGAGACTAACAGTGAAGTCCTTGCGTATGAATTTGCAGGAACATATAATAATAATGAATTTTTGGCGTATGTAAATGCAGCTAATGGAAACCCTCAAAAGATATTGAAAATCCTTAATACCCCTAACGGAAGACTTACAATTTAATTTGGTAAACTAAAATATAATACTCAAAGAAAAGAATTAAAACTATTGAAAAAGTATTAGAATATGATTACACTATTTTAAAGAAGGAAATCGTTTTACAGATGCGGAAATTAAAACCTTAAAGTATTCGCCTGAGAAAATATCGAATCTTCACCGATTTTTCCGGATGTAAAATTTCAACGAATAAGAATTCAATTTGGAAGAAATTTTACATACCGGATAAATTCAATTATAAATTTCCGCATCTATAAAACACCGTTGTTCTATTCTTCTTTTACAATGTCAACGGATGGCTGTTATTTGTGAGGTGTGTTAAATGAGTAAAAGAGCATTAATTTCTATAGTGAGCAAGCAAAGATCAAAGGATGAAGAAGCAATTGAAGTAAAGACTCCGGGAAGCTTCTCTAAAGATGATTATATCTATCGTGCCATATATGATGAGACAGAGATTTCCGGGATGGAAGGAACTACTACGACTCTGGAAATTGAACCTGATAAATTCGTATTAATAAGAGAGGGATCGACCAGTACAAGAATGGAATTTATGAAGGACAACAGATATACTACCCTCTACAATACCCCATACGGCCCTTTGGAATTGATTATTCTGACAAAGGATTTAAAGGTTAATGTTAATGACAAAGGTGGAGAAGTATATGTTAACTATGATATGAGTGTATCTGGACAAACTCCTCAAAAGACGGAGTTAAAGATAGATATAAAGGCTTAGCAAAAAGACCCGGATCGATTTATCAATCTGCGAGACATTCCTATGATTAAAAAAAGAACTTCTGGAGAATAATTCAGATAAGTTAATTTACAGATACGGAAATTTAGACCTTTAGTATTCGACTGAGAAAATATCGAATCTTCACCGATTTTTTGAAGGCGATAGATTAAAATATAAATTTCCGTATCTATATGGAGTAGGGGTGTTTCTCTATGGATATAATATCTTTTAAGGAAGAAAGGTATGAGAATATAATCGGGTTCATCTGCAGGTATAAGGGAATGAGCAAGGAGCACTTGAAAATGATATTAAAGGACAGGGAGTGCAAATATTTACTGTTTTTGCTTTTGGAAAAATATAAATGCTTGGATCTTGATAAAATACTGAAGGATTTTGATATCGTAAGCAAAAAGTCATTAAGATACAATATGAAAAAAGCAGAAGAAAAATTCTTTTTGAACAGGGAATTTAGAGAGGCATATTTTGAATTAGAGGAAATGGCAAAAAAAATAATTTAAAGAAACTATAGAATATACAGAAAAAATGTGATATTATATATCGTATGTTTAATACAAAAAGAAATCCATTTTAAATATAATAGGGTAATTTTTATTGTATTATTTTTTAGTTGTTTTGTCAATAGATTTTTTTAAATTTTTTCTGTACGGGAGGATAAAAATGAGTACTAAATATGTATTTGTCACTGGAGGGGTTGTTTCTTCTCTGGGTAAAGGAATAACAGCAGCATCCCTGGGAAGATTGCTTAAGAACAGAGGGCTTAGAGTTTCAATTCAAAAATTTGATCCATATTTAAATGTAGACCCGGGCACAATGAGCCCTTATCAGCATGGCGAAGTTTTTGTAACTGATGATGGTGCAGAGACGGATTTGGATTTGGGACACTATGAACGGTTTATCGATGAAAGCCTTAGTAAAAATAATAATGTTACTACCGGCAAGGTATACTGGTCTGTAATTTCCAAGGAGAGAAAAGGTGATTATCTTGGAGGTACTGTTCAAGTAATACCTCATATAACAAATGAGATAAAGAACAGAGTCTACAGAGTTTCCAAGGAAAGAGAAGTTGATGTGGTAATAACAGAGATAGGTGGAACAGTAGGAGATATAGAATCCCTCCCCTTCCTTGAGGCTATAAGACAGATAAAATATGAGGTCGGAAGAGAAAATGTGTGCTTTATTCACGTGACACTTGTTCCGTACCTTGGCAAGGCCGGTGAACTTAAAACCAAGCCGACTCAGCATTCCGTCAAGGAGTTAAGAAGCATAGGTATTCAGCCGGATATAATAGTCTGCCGTTCAGAGAAGGCGCTTTCACAGGATTTGAAGAACAAGATAGGGTTGTTCTGTAACATAGATGGAGAATCTGTTATACAGAACCTTGATGCTGAAAATCTTTATGAAGTTCCATTAATGCTGCATAAAGAAGGATTGGATACTCTTGTATGTGAAAAACTTAAGCTGGATTGCAGTACTATAGATAACAGTGAATGGGAAGCAATGGTTGAAAGACTAAAAAATCTTAAGAGTGATGTTAAGATTGCATTGGTTGGCAAGTATGTTGAATTGCATGATGCATATATATCTGTAGTAGAAGCATTGAACCATGGCGGCCTACATAATGATTCAAGCGTCGAAGTAATATGGGTAAATGCATGTGATGTCAACAGAGAAAATGTTGATTCCCTCTTGAAAGAATGCCATGGTGTGCTTGTACCTGGCGGTTTCGGAGACAGAGGTGTCGAGGGAAAAATAGAGGCCATAAGGTGGGCAAGGGAAAACAAGGTTCCATTCCTTGGAATATGCCTTGGAATGCAGTGTGCGGTCATTGAATTTGGAAGAAATATACTGGGCTTTGAAGATGCCAATACATCGGAGATTAATCCGGAAAGCACTCATTCAGTGATTGACTTGATGCCTGAACAGAAGGATATAGATGAAAAAGGCGGTACTATGAGACTGGGAATGTATCCATGCAGGCTGGGTGAAGATACTTTTTCTTGCGAAGCTTATGGTGAGGAATTGATTTATGAGAGACACAGGCATAGATATGAATTTAACAATGAATTCAGAGGTGCAATGACGGAGGCGGGATTGATACTTGCAGGTACAAGCCCCGATGAAAGATTGGTTGAAATAGTTGAATTAAAGGATCATCCATGGTTTGTTGGAGTTCAATTCCATCCTGAGTTAAAATCAAGGCCAAACAGACCACATCCCCTGTTCAGGAATTTTATAAGAGCTTCTCTTAAATATAAAAACAAGTAAGTGACAGAGCAGATCCGGAGTCTTCGGCTCCGGATGCTGCTTTTACTTTGCATAAATATTTTACTTCAATTGAAGGAATTTTTATCAATTCATAGAATTATATTATCAGGCTCAGTTTAATGATGGTGTTGATATTTTAAGCATATAATTGACAATGGACATTTGACAATTGACAATTAATGATGAAATTCAGTAAAGCTGAATTTCTCTAATTAAAATTTAAGATTTTTCTTAGCGAAGCTAAGAAAAATCATCCTTAATTGTCCATTGTCCATTCTCAATTGTCAATTCAATAAAATAGTGTGATTTTCAACACTGTTCTTTAACGTAACCTATAATTAATATAGTCAAGTTCAATTGGGTAGGGTGTGAGGTGAGAAAATGTTGTACAATACAGAACTGAAGATTGCGGTAAAAGATACTGATAGCAGGTATAATACTATGGATATTTCGATTTTTGAATTGGCTAATTCTGTAGAGCATCTACCTAATTTTCAATCGAGTATAACTAGAAGCAAGGAAGTAAGTGTCAAAGTCAAATGCCCTATTTGTGGAGAATGTCATGAAAATAGATATAAGTTGAATGACTTAATAAAGAAGCAGATGATAATTGGAGGGTGTGAATCAACGGGTATACCTATATATTTTGTTGGAAAGCCCTTAAAGGTAACCAAGTATATCAGCAGGTATAATGAGATAAACAGCGCGGTATACGCGATGCTGTAGAGGTTGACGGTGTCTTGTAATTTTGATATGCTTATGGAGTATTTTGGATTTTGCCTTGTCTTAAGATGTACGATATAAAAGGTATATTGATGCGGAAATTTAAACCTTTTGTATTCGCCTGAGAAAATATCGAAGAGGACGATTTTTCCGTATGTAAAATTTCATCCTATATCGCAACAATAAAATATCCAATCTTCACGGATTTTTTTGTTGCTAATTCAAAAGAAATTTTACATACCAGGGGATAAATTCAATTATAAATTTCCGCAGCTATAGCATATCAAGTAAATTAGCTTGTCTTTGTTATAAAGCATACATAAAAAATGTATGTATGCCTTTCTTTTTCATGAATTTATCAAAAATCTTACATTGATATGGATTAAATCCTCAATATTGTATATAATATAAGAAGTATTAAAAGTTTTTGGTGTTTTAAGCATTTCTATGGGCCTGGTCTCCGGAAGGTGTCTTTTATGATTTTCCAATTGATTGATGTATATAGAATTAAAGTTTATATAATGTTTTTTAAAGAAAGGCGGGTGAAGCTGATTTGCAGAGGTTTTTTATTTAGAGCCATATGGAAGGAAGAAGTTCTGTATGGAAGGCTATCTTATGCTTCGGAAATGCAAGTCAGATGTTGTATTGAATAATATTGATTATGAAGGTATGACCTTAAATGAGTTAAAGATTACTGCAAAGGAGCTCGGTATTAAGAATATTGCAAAATATAAAAAAAGCGAGCTTATTGAGGAAATTAAAAGGGTATCTCCGGTATCCATTGAGAAGGATGGTGTTGTCCTTCGAGAGAAGATTTCACCGAAGGCTGCCGGTGATGAGGAAGTTAAAGCCGGAACCGAAAGTGTTGAAAGAGAGGTTCAACCGGTAAATAAGATAGTAGAAAGCAGAGTAGCTGCTCCGGTTGAAAATAGAGATACTGTTGTCCGGTCGGAAAAGGTAGAAGATGCCAAGGTTAATGAAGAGGAAAAGAAAGAAAAATTAAGGGAAATGATCAGTGAGTCCGATTCAGCCAAAGGTGTGCTTGAAATTAATGAAAATAATAATTTTGGATTTTTAAGAGGACTCAACTATTTATCCACTCCTGATGATGTATATGTTTCTCCTTCACAAATCAGGAGATTCAACCTGAGAACCGGTGACCAAATTGAAGGTAAAGTGAGAACTCCAAAAGAGGGAGAAAAGTTCAAAGCCCTTCTTTATGTAGAAAGAGTAAACGGGGAACATCCGGAAAAGGCTGTCAGAAGAAAACCTTTTGAATCATTAACGCCTATCTATCCCAACAGAAGATTAAGGTTGGAAACAGAAAGTCAATTGGATCTGTCCTCCAGGTTGATGGATATAGTATGCCCTATAGGAATGGGACAAAGAGGACTGATTGTGGCTCCGCCAAAGGCAGGAAAAACAACAATTCTTAAAAAAATAGCTCAGAACCTCTCCAAAAACTATCCAAATGTGAAGTTGATTGTACTGCTGATAGATGAAAGACCGGAAGAAGTTACAGATATGCAGAGGTCTATTAATGGAGAAGTTATCTTTTCAACCTTTGACGAAGAACCGGAACATCATACAAAGGTAGCGCAAATGGTTCTTGAAAGAGCCAAAAGAATGGTAGAACAAGGACAAGATGTGGTTATACTGCTGGATAGCTTGACCAGGCTTTCGAGAGCTTATAATCTGACAATTACTCCAACAGGAAGAACACTCTCCGGAGGTTTGGATCCGGGAGCTCTCATCATGCCTAAAAAGTTCTTTGGTGCAGCCAGAAATATAGAAGAAGGCGGCAGTCTCACTATATTGGCTACTGCTCTGGTAGATACCGGCAGCAGAATGGATGATATGATATTTGAAGAGTTTAAAGGAACCGGCAATATGGAAGTCCACCTTGATAGAAAGCTTCAGGAGAGACGTATATTCCCTGCCATAGACATATATAAGTCAGGCACACGACGTGAGGACCTACTTCATACGGATCCGGAAAAAGATGTGGCGTTTACCATAAGGAAAGCGTTATATAGAGAAGGCAATACGGACGATGTTACTGAAAAGCTCATCAGCTTGCTGGCTAAGACTAAAAATAATGAGGAATTTATCAATACCTTTGGCAAGATTGACTTTTCCGCCAGGGATTATCGATAAAGATCCGTTTTCGGATGAAGTCAATGTTCAAACTTAATATTTAAGGCAAATATAGGGAAACAACTTCAACTATAAACAGAGCTGTGGAAATTCATCAATATCCTATCGCTTTCGAAAAAGCGGTGAAGATTCGCTATTTTGACACATTTATAAGTTAAGTTTCCGTAATGTTTCCCTAGAAGAAAAACGAGAAAGATTGACTTTCTCGTTTTTTTCAAAGTACGCATATCAAATTTCGAATATCCGACTTCTATCTTATTCTTCGCTCTTGATGTTGAATCTTCTGTTGAATTTCTCAACTCTACCGCCGATATCGACGATCTTTTGCTTTCCAGTGAAGAATGGGTGGCATTTAGAGCATATTTCTACTTTTAGTTCTTTCTTAACGGAACCTGTTGTAAAAGTATTTCCACATGCACACTTTACCACAGCATCATGGTGGTATTCTGGATGTATGCCTTCTCTCATCTTTTTCACCTCTTTCGAATCGCATAATTGCATTTTTTGACCACTAAATTATAGCACAGACGATTATATATAGTCAACAATACAATTATTAATTGTTTTGTGCCGTATGGCAAGCCACACGCGGCCCGCGAAAAAGAAGGGCTATATTTTTCACATCCTCCTATATGTCAAATATACTTTTTCTGTTATAATAATAAAGAAAGTTTCTAAAAGGCTTTAAGAACGAAGCTTAGCTTATACATGCTTCAAAGTACTGAAGGTTTAACAGTTTTTGGGCATGTATAAGTTAATATCCAAGTTAAAACCCTATGTGGAGTATTTTTTTTAATCTATATGAAATATTATAGAAATTTAATTGACAATGCTCAATTTAAATCAGAGTTGTAAATACATTGGAAGAGGTGAGAGAATGGCTAGAAAGACAAACGTAGGCGGACAGGCGGTTATAGAGGGTGTCATGATGAGGGGGCAGGAAGGCGTTGCCACTGCCGTAAGATTGGAAGACGGAAGCATAGAGGTGGATGTTAAAGATATTAAACCATATTCGAAGAGGAATAAATTCTTTGGACTGCCCATAATCAGAGGTTTTATGTCATTGATGGAATCCTTGGTAGTCGGCATAAAGACACTGAACTATTCAGCATCTTTTTTTGAAGAGGAAAGTGAGCCTTCAAAATTTGATGACATGATCAAGAAGATCTTCAAGGATAAAAGCAGCGATGTAATTATGGGAGTGGCTCTTGTCCTTTCGCTGGGCTTTTCAATATTGTTGTTTTTCATTCTTCCTACATTTTTGGCCAACTTGTTTTATAAGCTTGGGTTAAATAAGATGGAAGTAAATATAATAGAAGGTATACTTAGAGTTGCCATTTTTTTGGGGTATATTTATCTGGTTTCCAAGCTTGAGGATATAAATAGAGTATTTCAGTACCATGGAGCAGAGCACAAAACAATCTTCTGTTATGAGAATGA
>JAUZPH010000098.1 GCA_030706065.1 Bacillota bacterium
AAGAAAGGCCCCTTTGGATACTGAAATCCTTGATAACATAGCTGAACCTAAAAGTACTGAAAAGGATATTTTAATAAAAGAGCAGTTAAGCCTGATTAAAAGTGTTATGGAAAATATGCATGAAAAGCAAAGGGAAGCTTTCAGATAAGGAAGGCTTTCAGAGGAAGATAGGCTTGTTATGGAAGAGGAACTGGAGAAATTGGAACTCTATCAGGAATTTCTGGAGGAACAGGAGGAGGTAGGTGCTTCAAGGCAGCGAGATTTACAAGAAATTAAAGAAAGAGTAAATAAGAACCAGGAGAAGATAATCAGAAAGAGCAAGTGGAGGGCAAGGTTTGTTAATGCATGTATTACCTTGGCGTTGTTATGTATTTTACCGATAATTTTTCAGGTGGTTACATTCGGATATTATAGATCAGGAAACCCAAGTAAACAAGTAATATATACAAATGCTATATATGCAGCTGTAGAAACAACGAGGCCAAATTCAGAGGTACACAGCAGTACTTATAAAGAAGGCATATTTTTCAGCGGTGAAATGGGGGTAAAGTACTTAAAAAAGGTTGGTAAAGAAAGTATTGATACAGGCGAACTCAGGTTAAAGTTCCTTTTTAATAATCCAAGTGTTGTTTTAGATAACCCGGCTAACCCTTCAGGTGTAAATAATCAGTTTTTTGTTTTCGGGCCGGTGATGTATAATGACAGCACTATGTGGAATACATTGGAGAAGCTTCCTGAGGGAACGGTAACGGAAGTTTATATTACCTTCAATAAACTGTACGAGACTGATGCGGTTTTCGATTTGTTTAGAAATAAAGATCTGAATCTTCTATGGCTTGCAGTAGACACAGGAACTGCAGAAAAGGGCCCTAATGGAGTATTGGGTTTTTCCAATTCAGACAGATTATCACCGATTCGGGAGAATTGGCTACAGAGGAAGAATGTTGGACCTAATTATGATGGGAAAATTAGAAATGAGCATTTTATTGATACTTTGAAATTCTTAAATGAGTACAAAGCCATAACAAATGCAGTTGCTCCTGGTGCAGATATTCAAGGGGCTCTGGATTACGTAAATAAAAATGGTGTAAAAATAATGGGAGTAACAGTTACCGGGCCCACTAAAGAAATATTAAAGCTGAGAGAAGGTGATTTTGTAGGGCGTATATCAGTAGGAGAAAGCCGTCTTTGGAATTGGGACTAACTGAGATATCTTCTTTTAATATGTTATAATTAATCAAACAGCTATATAATACAAATGATATAAAGTGAGGAGCAATTATATGAAATACTATTTAGCACCATTGGAAGGAATTACGGGATATGTATATAGAAATTCTTACGAGAAGTATTTCGGCAATCTTGATAAATATTTCGCCCCTTTCATTGTTCCTACAAAAGGCAGGAACCTGAAAGCCAGTGAACTGAGGGATATTATCCCCGAGAATAATAAGGGAATAAATATCGTGCCTCAAATACTTACCAATGATGCGGAAGGCTTTATTAATACTTCTAAAAAGCTGCAGCTATTGGGGTATAAGGTCGTTAATTTAAATTTAGGTTGTCCTGCCGGAACAGTCGTATCAAAAAATCGGGGAGCAGGATTTTTAGCCAGAAGAGAAGAATTGGATATGTTTTTGGATGAAATATTTAAAATAGAGAATATGAAAATTTCTATAAAAACCAGAATAGGTAAGGATAGTCCGGAAGAATTTTATGAACTCATGAAGATTTATAATAAATATCCCATAGACGAGTTAATTATTCACCCAAGAATACAGAAAGACTTTTATGGCAATAAACCAAATCTAAAGGTATTTAAGGATGCACTGTCTTTAAGTGTAAATCCGTTATGCTATAATGGGGATATTTTCACAGTTAATGATCATGATGAATTGATAAAAGCTTTTCCGAAAATAGGTGCAATAATGCTGGGAAGAGGCATAATGGCCAATCCGGGTTTGATGAATGAGATAAAAAATAATACTCATGTAAATAAGAAGATACTAAAAGAGTTTCATGATGAAATTTTTAATAACTACATGGAATTATTCAGAGAAGAAAAAAATGCAGTGTTTAGAATGAAGGAACTGTGGGGTTACATGATTTACATGTTTTCGGATAATAAAAAGTATGTTAAAAAGATAAAGAAAGCTCAGAAGTTCGGCGATTATAATGAAGCTGTGTCAAGTTTATTTGAAGAGCAGGAAATCGTAGAAGGGGCCGGACAGTTCTATAATCAATTGTAAATGCAGCTATTAAATAGGTATATCAATATCTCACAGCTTATAGCCCTTATAAATTCATATTCTTCTTCCGGTAGTAATTCGATTATACTACAAGATTTACCATACCTCTCGACTTTTTTGATCTTCTTTAACTGTATGTTTATTCTTTGGATGTTACTAATAAATAGATTGCCTTTTGTTATAAACTGTGTTACTCTTAGTAAGGACTTAAATTAAAAGTAAATAATGCAACACAGATATATTTCAATTAGTACATATAAATGTAGTATTTAGATAGAAATTTTATTAGTGGGTTATTGAAATGAGTTTAAGAAAAATAAAATTTCGGAGGTACTTATATGACAGGTACAGTAAAATGGTTTAACGGAACAAAAGGCTTTGGATTTATTACAGGAGAAGATGGAAAAGATGTTTTTGCTCATTTTTCTCAAATAAAGGCAGAGGGATATAAGTCGCTTGAAGAAGGCCAAAAGGTATCTTTTGACGTAGCTCAAGGCCCAAAAGGTCCCCAAGCAGAAAATATTAATATTATTTAATTAATGAATATTTTGCCCCTTGAATAGATGTCTATTCAAGGGGTTTTTAATTTTCTATAATTGGATTTATGGTGTTATTTGTTTCATGATTTTATTATTTCATGTCCACCAGGCCTGACCCATTGGCAGATGCCTGGCAAGGTGCCCGTTTCAAGTTATCCTTTTAGCCTCGGTGGTGTAAGTTTTAGTTGAGTTTAAAATCCTGTAAAGACTTGTTAGTTTGACTCTACAGCTAGTCAATTTCCTCAAGGAGTCTGGAAAAATACTCGACGTGCTCTCTTTCTTCGTCCAGTATAGTGTTCAGTATAGCCTTTATTTCCGGATTTTTGGTGTTTTCAAATAAGTTCTCATAAACTTCCACTGTTAATTTCTCTGACTTAAGGGCATACTCTGCGGCTGATTTCAAGTCTTTGATAATTTCAGATGCCTTATCTTTTCTATCAAATACACTGTTTTCAATCAAGGCTCTTAATAGTGTTGTAATATCTTCATCGAATAGGTACTCGACGGGCTCTGTCTCTTTTTCCAGCAACTCATTATAAAGATCTTGAAACTTCACTCCATGCAAAAATTCCTGTCCGGACGCTGTTACAAAAAAATTCTTCACTTTCCCGGAAGCAAGCTCAGCACAGTTTGTGTAGAAATCTCTTCCCTCTTCCTCCATAAGTACAGCTATCCTAAGCATCTCCAATTGACTGAATGTGTTTCCTGACATAATATCAATCCTTTCCTTACCTTATTAATGTATATATGCACGAATATGTTAAAAGACCAATTGTTTATTAATAACTATTATTTTAGCATATTTTGTACAAATAGGGTAGACAAAATTAAGTAAATTTGTGTAACACCAGACTTATTTGTGTGGGGCCGCAATCTATAAATTAAATGAAGGAGAAGCCTGCTATGTCCAGTCTGCTATCGGGCAAATATATAGCCATTGTAGAAGTAAAAGACGGAAGCTATGAGGTTTCAACCATAAAAAGTGAAACCGAAAAGAAAAAAGTAGAAAGCTTCTTTATAAACGGTAAAATTCCGGAAGGAAATCAGGACGGAAGGACATTAAAAGGAGCCGGTACTAATATTTTAGGGTTCATCCTTATGATCCTTCTCATGCAAGGGGTTGTCTTGATAACACTATATACACAGGATAGAGACTCAAGAACCTTCAGGCGCATACTGACCGCGCCGGTAAGCGAAAGGCTGTACCTTTTTGTGCAGGGTATTTTCACTTTTGCAATGCTCTTTATACCTTCATACCTGGCAGTTGTTGTTACCAAGGTGGTGTTTGGAGTAGACATCAAATTTAACTTTGGAACCCTGGCAGTACTTATTGGTATTATATCAGCACTATCCACCTCATTGGCATTGTTCATTGCATCAGTACTGGAACGTAACTATTCTCTGGCTTCCAGCGGAATTTATATTATAACCTGCATATTGTCGGGCTGCTATATATCATTCACAGGCAGCAGCAGGATTCTCGATGAACTCTGCAATATACTGCCCCAAAAGGCCTACATGACACTGGCTCAGGGGGTGGAAAACGGTAAAGGCCTGCTGCAATACAACCGCCAGCTTATATATTTACTCTTTTGGATCCTGGCATTATGGTTATTGGGAAGTGTAATAATAGGAAGAAAGATGGAGAAAGGTGTCTATTGATTTGATTTGACATTATCCAATATTGGATATAATATATAAATATAACCAACGTTGGATATAAAGGAGATAACAAATGGTAAGAGCTTTGATACTATTCTTTTTAAATGTTAAACCTACTCATGGTTATGACATTCAGAGATTCATAGAGTTGAATGGAGCGGACAAGTGGGGAAAGATTCAGTCCGGTTCAATTTACTATGCACTGAACAAGCTGGAGAAGGAAGGCTTCATTGAAACGCTGAAGGAAGAGAGAAACGGAGCGAGAGTACGAAAAATATATACTATAAATGACCGTGGAAGAGAAGAGCTGAGAAGGCTTTTGAAGGAAGAACTTTCAAAGCCTCTCATAGAGGTTGAATCTGAGAAGTTTATGCTCCATACCATGATCAACAAATTGAGCAGGGAAGAAGTAATAAGCAAGGTACAGGAGCAGCTGCAGTTTCTCAGGGAAAAGAAGGCCTGGTGGGAAAGCGGCAAAAAGCTTAAAATGGGGGATCGTTCTCTTAAGGTCGATGTGCTGAACTTTGATATGGTCATTTCAAATCTTGACTATCAGATAAAATGGAATGAAGCTCTCATTGAGGAGATTGACGCAGTCATATCCTTTTCAGACAGTGCGGAGAGGCTTATCAGAAATATAGATTTTTCCGACCTTGAAGAGCAGCAATTCAAGGATTCTTTTAAGGTGCAGAATGAAGTTGACGTGCTTAAATATGACATCATGAAAAATCCTGAAAACCTTCAGGAGAAGATAGAAAGGTTAATCGATCTATTAAAAAAATAAAAAATGAGGCGTTGTCCTCTTTTTTTAAAAACATAATATCCAACGTTGGATAGTTAATGTTAAATAATATAATTAAAATATTGGAGGTTTAAAAAATGAAAAGTATTTTAACAATCAATAATCTGGAAAAAAGTTATGGCGAAAGAAAGGCAGTGAAGGGTATAAGCTTTAGACTGGAAGAGGGAGAGATTCTGGGTTTTCTTGGGCCTAACGGAGCAGGCAAAAGTACCAGTATCAATATGATTTCAACAGTGGTGGACTATGACGGCGGTGATATTTCCTTCCTGGACAAGGACATCAGAAAACATGAGAATTTTCTTAAGAGGCACCTGGGGGTTGTACCTCAAGATCTGGCTATTTTTAATGACCTGTCTGCCTATGATAACGTGAAGTTCTTCTGCAGTCTGTATGGCATAAGTGGAAGAGAACTAAAGAAGAATGTGGAAGAAGCCTTGACTTTTGTGGGGCTATGGGAGAGAAGGAAGGAACTGCCTTCAGGCTTTTCAGGCGGTATGAAGAGGAGACTGAATATAGCCTGTGCCATAGCTCACAAGCCAAAGCTTTTGATAATGGATGAGCCAACGGTGGGAATAGACCCTCAATCCAGAAACAATATTCTTGAAACCGTAAAAGAATTAAATAAAAACGGAACAACAATAATCTACACTTCCCATTACATGGAGGAGGTTGAGAGCCTCTGCTCCAGATTAATAATAATGGATGAAGGAACTATCATTGAAGAAGGCACAAAGGAAACGCTGAAGAGCAAGTATTCCAAGGACAATCTGGAAGAGGTGTTTCTTCAGCTTACAGGAAAAGAATTGAGAGATTAGAGGAGGTATAAAAATGAATGGTTTTGCAAATTTACTGGCCTTCGGCTTGAGGAGAAGGATAAAAGACTTTTTTATAATAACCTACAGTATTGGCTACCCGCTGGTTATGATACTGCTTTTGGGCTACATTTCCACTAATTTCTTCAAGGGAGACAGCTCGGTAACCTCCTTTCAATACTATACCCTTGTGCTGATCCCCTTTACTATCTTCTGCAGCATTATTACCATGGCTTATGTGGCCAAGGATGAGAGCTTATATAAGACAGCTTACAGATTTATAATAGCCCCCGTCAGCAGCAAGTCTATTGTGCTGTCCAAGATAATATCCTGCACCGTGGTAGTATGGCTTTGCAATATGCTCCTCCTGATTATTACGAAATTATTGCTTGGAACCCATTTGGGGATTTCTGCGGGTGCCATACTTTTCCTTTTACTTGCAGAATCCTTGATGGCATCGGCAGTAGGAATATATTTAGGCCTTGCTTTCAGAAACTTTAAAACCTTGAAGGGCATATTAAATATCCCAATAAATATCTTTGCCCTGTTAGGGGGAGTCTTCTTCCCGGTAGGAGCCCTTGGCCCCACCTTTGAAAAAGTGAGCTATATATCTCCTCTTACCTGGATAAACAGGGGAATTATAGCTGCAATATATGATAACAACAGTACAATTCTACAGTATGCCACAGTGATAACTTTGATTATTGGAATAGTATTCACCGTATTAGCGGTGACCGCATTTAAAAAGGAGGCGTTTATGGAATGAAAACCATATTAATAGTATTTAAAGCCAATCTAAAAAGAGCGTTGAACAATAAGGGAAAACTGATTATCAATTTGTTTCTCCCCATAGCTGCCATTGTCATGGCCATGTTTGCAAACTATGTGAGCAGCCCTTCTATAAATATCGGAATTGTTGAAAAGGCAAACTTCCCTGAAGAACAAAGGATAATATCCTTATTAAAACAGACAAAAGGAATCAACGTGGAAATTGCACAGGAATCCATGGTGAAGACCAATGTTATACTTGGCAGGTACAGCGGAGTTATAACCTTTAAGGAGGAGTTCAAAAGGGGAGAGGCAGTTGATTTAAATAAGTATTTCGATTTTTACACCGTCAAGGATGAAGGCACAAAGAAGTTGATGGAAGGAATAACAAGATCCTACCTGGCGAAAGACGAGGCCATAGATGAAGACAGTATTAATAAAGAACTTCAGGCAGGAATGCCTTCCACAGCCACCAGGATAATATCCTTTCTGACAACAATTCTTCTTATCACCTGCGTGGTAAACGGGGCAGTCATAATAAAGGACAAAACAGAAAATACCTTTAACAGGTTCTTGTATTCACCAAACAGAAAGTTCCAATACATTTTAGGAAATGTTATCTACAATTATCTGTTCAGTTATACTCAGCTGCTTCTAGCATTCATCATTACTTATATCTTCGGAATGAAACTGGGACTGAGCCTTGGAACCCTGCTTGCCTATGGTCTGGTACTGGTATTTGTAACCACAACCTTTGGTACACTCATCACTGCAATATTTAACAAGGAGCTCTATGCTAACCTGTTTGCCAGCGCCATAAGTTTGATTCTTTCACTTGTTGGCGGTGCCTTCATCAGCTACGACAAGATGCCAAAGGCCCTGCAGTTTATGAGCAATATCACACCAAACAGATGGATAATTAAATCAGTAGACTGGCTGGAACATGGAGTCAGGAGTGGCATGAACCCAACGTTTATCTTGTTGATATTCAGTCTGGTGTTTTCAATGACAGCTTCCTTTATGAGCAGGGCACAGCGAGCTTAGAATGGAAATGCAGCAGCTCCTTCAATGGCTTCAGACAAAAATTTTGCCGCAGAACAACTTTAAAAAGTAGTTCTGCGGCTTTGGCTTTCTTATTTAGCCTTGTCCAGGCGTTCTGCCAGGCTGTGTCCTAATTATCGCCTTCTGAAGAAACTAAAACTATTCAACTATATAACTATATAACCAGCTAACTATATAACTATTTAACTAGCAAACTATATAACTAGTTATCTAGTTGTAGTGTTTTCAAAGGTTAGCTGGTACACAGCCGAAATAATGATTTGTGTTTTTTCCGTAATCTTCAATGTGTTTGTCAACAAGATAAAATTATGAACACAATTTGTTTTGCTAATTGTTTCCTCAATCAGAGCGAAAGATCATATTAGAGATGTGTGAGTTTATATTTTAAATTATCACATACGAAAAACGCTCTACGATTCGATATTTTCTCCGGTGAACTTGTTAAGGTTTGAACTCATACGTCTTTAGATGTGTAGTTGCCGTGAACAATGGCTTTGTGTTAGTATATAAAAATAGTAAAAGAGTTTACTGTTAACATGAACTTTAATGCAGGTGAAAAAATGAATAAAGATATTTTAGAGAAATTAAAGCAGCTTACACTGGAAGAACTTGATATTCTACATGGAAAAAATGAAATTGACAAAAAATTGTATATGAGTTCACTAGCATCAGTAATTGACAGCAAAAAACTGTTGGATAGCGGTAAACTGATTGAGGTGAGAACCCATACCAGGTACATTCATTTTCCAAAACATACTCATAATTATGTAGAAGTTGTATATATGTGCGAGGGGCATACAGAGCATATAATTAACGGAGATAAGGTTATCCTTAATCAGGGGGAACTGCTTTTCCTTAATCAGAATGCTACTCAGGAAATTTTGCCTGCAGGTGGAAACGACATTGCAGTGAACTTTATTATTCTTCCGGAATTCTTTGATCAATCGCTGAAAATGATTGGCGAGGAGGAAAATATGGTCAGGGATTTCATCATAGGCTGTCTTCGCAGTATAGATTGCAATATCGGTTATCTTCATTTTAAGGTAGCTGATGTTTTACCAATCCAAAATCTTGTGGAAAATCTCATATGGACTCTTACCAATAAGCAGCAGAACAAGCGCAGCATCAATCAGGTTACTATGGGTCTGTTGTTTTTACAGCTTATGAATCATACGGATAAGGTCAATGCAGGAAAGAAGCATTTTGAGCATGAACTGATGCTCACTGTATTCAGGTTTATAGATGAACATTATAAAGATGGTGAACTATCAAGTCTGGCAGAAGAGCTGCATTTCGATTTATACTGGCTAAGCAGGACAATTAAGAAGCTTACGGGGAGGAATTACACGGAACTTGTGCAAACAAAACGGTTAAATCAAGCTGCCTTTTTATTAAATAATACAAGTATGCCGGTATCAGATGTGGGCTATGCTGTGGGATATGACAACTTAAGTTACTTCCATCGAATCTTCAAGGCTAGGCATGGTATTTCTCCAAAACAATTTAGAAAGCCCAAATAGATAAGATTTGCAAATAAGGACACCTTTTTTACAAATGGTGTTCTTTTTTTTATGCTGTTTGCCACTGTAAAATAAAGTATATAGAAAGTAATAGTCTAATTGCATTGAGCAGTCCCATAAATCTGTGAAAATTGGATATTTTGGGACAGCTCAATGCAAAGATTATTAATACTTTCTATATAGAAGAGAGAGGTGAAGAGCAATGGGTGAGTACTGTTTAGCAATAGACATTGGAGCATCCGGTGGAAGACATATGCTTGGACATCTTGAAGGCGGAAAAATGATATTGGAAGAGGTTCACCGTTTTGAAAATGGAATGAAGATGAAAAATGGAGAGCTATGCTGGGACTTGGAGCTGCTATTTAGCGAAATTAAAGCCGGAATGAAGAAGTGTAAAGAAATCGGAAAGCTCCCTAAGAGTGTTGGTATTGATACATGGGCGGTAGATTTCGTTCTACTTGATAAGGATGATAACGTTATAGGAAATACCGTTGGTTACCGGGATGGCCGGACAAAGGGTATGGATTTCAAAGTGTATTCCATTATTTCAGAGGAAAAACTCTATAAAAGAACAGGAATACAGAAGCAGATTTTCAATACGATCTATCAGCTGATGGCGGTGAAGGAAAAGTATCCGGAGCATTTGCAAAAGGCCAGGAGCCTGCTGATGATTCCTGATTATCTCCACTTTCTGTTAAGTGGAGTTAAGAAAACAGAGT
>JAUZPH010000099.1 GCA_030706065.1 Bacillota bacterium
CGCACATCTATATCATTTTTTTAGAAATAGCCACCAGGTCAAAAATGTCAATGATTCCATCTTCGTTCATATCGAAAAGGTTATTATAAGAAGTGTCTGTTTTCTTCCTATTGTAGCTTCGAGCCGCAAGAGCTATATCCTTTATATCTATATTGCCATCATTGTCCAAATCCTCTTTATCATATATTCGATTAAGGATATGTATCTCTCTCTCAAGACTAAACTGTCCGTCCGTTATTTCAATGCTGTATCTTGCAGCTGTAGAAAAATTAGTTGAAACCTCCAGTAAATATGTACCCTTCAAATCTTCAAAAGTAGGTGTATATGATGTCTGCGACCAGGTGTAGTTGTTTCCGTTTCGATTAAAATAGGTGATGCTGCCATCCTGGCTCTTTATGGAATAATTAAGCTTTGAAAGCCCGGGAGGAACAATATCAAGGAAGATGGATGATGCTCTTGAATCCTTCTCACAATTATATGAGAAAAAGGCCCCCCTGATCTTTACTTCTTTTTGAGTTGTAAATTGCCATTGCTTATCAACTGCTTCTTCTTCCCCGGAAGTCTTAATTCTTTTTCCTTTAAAATGAACCTCATAGGTTGTTCCGGGCTGCAAAGGCTCCTTTGGGATTATGAAGGCATATTTTACTGTTGACTGTGTATCTGTTGAAGCATTTAGATAAAAGTCAATATTCTTTCCGGCACTGTCTTTTAACTCAACATTCTCAGTTAAGAGTCCTATCGTATTATTGTCGTGCATACTGACGCTGATAGGATAACCGGTGTAGGTATACCGGAGATTGTATTGCGCCAAAGGATCCGGATTTTCATTATCAAACCAGCTCAGCGGTACATCCTTTTGATCAGGATACGGATATTGAACTACACGGTCATCTGACAAGCTGCCCGGGGCACCATAATCCACCACTGTAGCCCCTGACTTATTAAATCCTACGCCAATATCGGTGTGGTTCGGATCAATAACATCCAGCCTGTGATACGGAGCTGCCAGCAGTCCTTCCAGAGATATATACGGCGTTATTTCACGTGCAATACCTTCCCCCACCTGCCCGGTATATCCATTGTTGATAGCCCTGGTTTGTGGATCATAGCCTGTAAAGCCCACCTCTCCGCTCTTTTCATAATGCGGCCCCTGGAAGGGATCACCATTGATTAATTTATAGTTGCTGTGTGCCTGTGCACTTTTGCTTAAGGCTTCATTAATTGAAAATGGTGCAAGGCCCATGCTGGTCCTGATACCGTTAATCAGATTTACCGCCTCAAGTTCCTTGGCCTTTAAAAATGCAGCATCCTTGTTTTCATATGGATTAACGGCTGGTATACCCTCAGAGGCTACGGTGACGCTGTATTTTCGTACAAAGCTGCCATATTTTATGGTTACTCCCGCAGTGCCTGCTGACTTACCTGTAACTACCCCATTTATAACTTCCGCCACCTGAGGGTTGTCTGATATAAATTCAGCTTCTCCGGTTATATCCTTTCTAGCTCCATTGCTGTAACAGGCTGCCGCCTTTATTGGTTCTGCTTGTCCTATCTTGATGTTTGCATTTTCACCGGAAATTATCATGTCCTGCAGCACTGCAGTAGAGTTACCGGCTTCCCCAACAGCGTATATCTTCCCGTCTGTAGAGGTTACATAAATTGTTCCATCCTGTGCCATGGCCGGTGTTGTGCTGGTCACTCCATCAAGTTCCATACTCCATTTCTTTGTCCCATTACTATTAACTGCAAACAGCTGTCCCTTATTAACAACATCAAGGTTATAACTTCCGGAAACAAAATATACTGTTCCATTGTTATCTATTAAAGGCATTCCGTTTATTGTGTTCATGGAATCAAACTTCCACTTTATTTCTCCATTTGCATCGAGGGCAGTGAGATAATTATCCAGTCCAAGGTATATGGTCTCATCCTTATCCACTGAGATGAATTCAGTTCTATAACTTTTGAGGCTGTCAATGGGAAACTGCTTCATCCATTTAAAGGTTCCATCATTGTTTATTGCATAGATTAAATAATTCCTGGAATTCACGTCTGTGCACATAACATAGATGGTTCCGTTATTTCCTATTGCCGGTGAAATATTTTGAGCTATGACATTTCCAAAATTATAGGACCATTTTTTTGAACCATCGGGATTCAAGGCAACAATACTGCTGCTGTTCCTTTCATCATAGCTGGAGTTTTGATTTGCTATGTTGCGCATTAGAGTATAAATTGTACCGTCGCTGCCGATTGACGGCGTGTTACCGGTCACAATTACATATCCGCTTTCAGTATAAGACCATTTTTCAGTTCCATCAGGCCTTAAGCTGAACAAGGTGGTATCTGATGCTATGTATATACTGCCATCACTCCCTACGGATGGATTTTTTCCCCAACCGGTAATTCCCGGAAAGGCCCACTTTCCATTTCCGTTAAGATCCATGCCAAATAAGCTTGAAGCGTTAACATAAATCTCATTATTGGCTGATAATACAGGATATTGAAAAACTGACGTGTTGGGGAACAGCAGGGCTTTTGACCATTTCTTTGCTCCATTGGAATTAACGGCAATTAACTGGCCTTCTTGAGAATCATCAAATATGGTATAAACTGTTCCGTCAAAGCCTATCACAGGACTGGAAATCTGATTTTTATACGTCTTCCCATCGTTATAGGTCCATTTTATTTCCGGGACTTCGGGCCCTTTATATGCCGATTGACCTGACCAGTTTAGTACCGTAGGCCTTGCAGCGTCAGGCTTGTACCCTCCTTGACTGTATCCCCCGGAAAGCAGTGGTGCTAATGATGAACTCGAATTACTGTATGTACCGGTTTGTATATCGGCATAGGTTTTGTTGTAAGCGGCAGAAGACATAATTAAATTCATACTAAGGAAGGTCGCCAAAAATGTTTTCTTTTTTTTCAAAGTAATACCTCCATTAAATAAATTTCATCTTTGATTATATTGCTGCATATTAACCTCAACTAAGTTGTCTGGCAGCAGTTCTCCTCTATAATGCTGCTCTATCTATTTTTATTATAGCCCCTGGCAGGAATTATTGCACCTGAAAATTTCCTTTATTCTGAACTTCACTTACAGGGATGGAGTTTTGGCAGAAGTAAAAGGGACGGTGTTCGTCCCCAGTGGAGCCATACAGGCCGGCTTTCCGACCTTCATGACTCCACTGGGACATAAACACCGTCCCTTTGTCAGTTTCACACTTTACTCCTTATCAGCTTTACAAGTATCACTATCCCAAGAGCCTCTAAAATCAGCATAAACCCTGTTGAAAAGAAAAAGCTGTACTCCGCAAACAGTTTACTTCTTTGAAGAACTATCGGAAGGTCAAGGCCCAGGAAAGGATATAGATAAGTCGACGGAAAAAGCCACATCAAATCCAGCTGAATGTGAATTAAGGAGCCGATTCCCAATATGAGCATATTTGGATCCTGGCTGCGGTAAAATATAATGCAGCCTGCCAGGATAATAATAAGTGAAAACACCAGTGTATGGGCAAGCAACCTTCCGCTGACACTGACTTTACCATAAAAGATAAAGTTGAGCAGAAACTCCGATGGTTTGTCAATCAAATCCGGCAGCAGGGCTCCAAGGAATACAAATATATAATTGGTGGTTCTAAATTCATGGGTATTCAATTTACTGCAGGTTTTGAAGGCTGCAGCAGTAAGTCCCAAATGTCCAAATGCAAGCATAATTATCTCCAAAAAAAAATAGTAACGTACATATTTAAAATATTGCCAGTTACTACAATAATTAATCAAGAATGGATTCCTTCCTAAACAGTCTCGGTCTTTCCCCGTCCTAACCATCTCTTCTTTTTATGATTACGGTGCCCATAGTACGGATAATAGTTTCTGGCATAGTAGGCTCCGGAATCTTCCGTAACCTTATTGAGTACCACCCCTAATATTTTTGCGTCTACATTGTTCAGAAGCTGCAGAGCCTTCTGACAAACCTTTCTATGGCTTTCCTGGGAGCTTAGAACCATGACCACTCCATCCGCTACTGAAGCCAGAAGTTGGGCATCGGTAACGGTGGCCACCGGAGGAGTGTCTATCAATACAACATCGTAGGCTTCCGCCAGGTTGGCAAATAAAGGTTCAAGATAATCTATGTTTAAAAGCTCCGCCGGGTTTATAGGCGACTTTCCTGCAGTTATTATATGAAGCTTCTCGTCAATCTTCTTAACTACTCCTTTATAGTCCAGGTCCATCATTATAATGTTAGCAAAACCGGTATCATTATCCAGTCCGAATTTTTTATGTACATTTGGTTTTCTCAAATCGCAGTCAACAACCAATACTTTTTTCCCGGCCTGTGACATGGACAACGCCAAATTACAGGTAGTGACAGTTTTCCCTTCTCCAGGCTCAGCGCTGGCAATTACAATTTTCTTTATCCCATTTTCTCTGGTACAGAATTGAAGGTTTGTTCTCAAAGTTCGATAGGCTTCGGCAGTAACGGATTTTGGTTCCTGCCCTACTATTAAAGACTGCATCGTTTATCCCCCTTTACAACGACAGTTCTTAACAAATATGGTTATTCCATAATTTTACACATATATTATTTTAGAACTTTATGTATCGAGAGTCAAAGGATTCTGTCTTACAAAAAGTGTCATACCGGCGCTGGGGGTGGAGTCCATTATATACTAATTTGTTGAAACAGGCTCCTGTATGCACAGTATTCATATATCCATGATAAAATATGTCGGTTCTTCTATTTCACATTGATAACAAAAAAAACAGAGCAGCTCTGGTTTTTTACATTATCGAGCAGATTCACGTTTTACCTTTGACTTCTTTTTACCGTCAATCTCTCCTCCATAATATGGATACTGGTTTTTATAGTAGCCGCCGGAAGCTTCCGTGACTTTGTTAAGCACAACTCCGAGGATGTTGGCGTTGACGTTGCCCAGGAGCTGAAGTGCCTTTTGGCAGAGCTTTTTATTTGTATCTCCGGAGCCCAGTACCATTATAACTCCATCGGATACCGCAGCCAGAAGCTGGGCATCGGTGACGCTTACCACCGGAGGAGTATCAATCAAGATATTGTCATAGCCTTCTTCAAGGCCTTTGAATATGGGTGATATATGGTCCACATTTAGAAGCTCCGCAGGGTTTATCAGTGTTTTTCCGGCTGTGATAATATGAAGGTTATCGGAATACTTATGTATTACCTCTTCCGGCCTCAGCTTTTCAACTACCATATTGGCAAAACCGATACTGTTTATAAGTTCAAAGTATTTATGTATTGACGGTTTCCTGAGATCGCAGTCTATTACAAGGACCTTTTTGCCGGCCTGGGACAAGGAAAGAGCCAGGTTCCCTGTAGTAATAGTCTTTCCCTCTCCGGATTCGGTACTTGTTATAATAATCTTCTTCATATTTCTGCCCATGGTAAGGAACTGAAAATTGGTTCTAAGGGTTCTGTAGGCTTCTGCGCTCACGGACTTGGGTTCTTTTTTAACTATCAACGACAACACAGTGCCACCCCCTACAAATGCTTGGGGATAACACCGATAATCGGTACCCCAAGATATCTTTCCACATCTTCTTCGGACTTTATGGTATCATTCATATATTCCATAAGGAAGGCCAGGGCTATAGCCAGTATTAATCCAATAACAAAGGCGAGTACGGTGTTAAGCATCTTATTGGGCTTTACCGGACTCTGAGGCAGTTTTGCATGATCCATGATTTCAACGGTACCGGAGGGCAGCAGCCTTCTGGATTCCGTCAGGAAGGCTGACCCCATGGCCTCCGCCTTATCCTCGGCATCCTGGGGTTGTCCACTTGTTATGGACATCTTTAAAACCTGTGTTCCGGTCTGGCTGTTTACAGTTAAGGCTGACTGTAGAGCCCCAGCGGAGGTTTTAAGATTACCATCTGTGATTGCCCGTTCCGCAACTACATTGGATTTTGCTATTTCTGTGTAGGTCTTGATTAGATTCTGATACATCATAACATCAGCTTGTGTCAATACACCGCCCTGATCCTTACTGATGATGATGCTTATACTGGCCTGATACACAGGCTTTAACACGAAATAACTCAAAACCGCTGCAGCTGCAGCAAATAAAACCGGCAAAAGCCAGACCAGCAATATCCTTTTTTTGATTATGTACAGCAATTCCTTTATATCCAGCTGTTCCTCAAACTCCACATACCTCTCCTGTTCCATAATTAATTCCTCCTTCGCATTTTTATACTTAAACAGTAAAGTTATAATTTTCATTTGCATATATAATTATACATCCTTGTAAATATATGGTCAACATAATACGCAAAATTCAAATAAATGAACCAAAAACAATACTCCATATTATCTTCATGGGCCGCTGCACCAAACTCCTCCAATGTCATTGAAACTCCAGGCATCTATAATAGTGCCCTCAGGAGCCTTCTCCATTATGCTTCAGCCAGTTCATTATCATAATTTCCTTGGAGTTCTTGGAGATTATCATCTTTCTGCTGCTTTCGAAGGTATTAAGATATAAATACACAGTTGGAGGAAAAATTATCAGGTTTACTAAAATTTTTTAAAATCCTTTGTCAGCTGCTGCTGAGTCGGAATAATAGAGTATATTAGAGCCGAATCTGAGAAAACCGAGGAGTATATAACTGCTTGTAAGCATAAAGAGGTGCTGGAAGCCTGCCTGGAGGAAAGGATAAGCCTGAGGAGAAATATGGTTTCCGGGCCAATGACAAGTGCTGTGATACTTTTGGAGTTCTGAGTAATGAGTAGTGAGGAACACTTTTTGAGATATATGCTGTAATATTTCTGACATACTTAGCTTAATCACAGACATATATTCTTGTAAAGACAAGGGGACGTTGTTTATGTCCCGGTTATTACAGGTATCTGGTAACATAGGAGGCATGTAGGATGTTTAGAAAAATTTTGGCGGCCTCCAGGCCTGCCACTCTTTCAGTGTCAATATTATCGACTTTCCTGGGAATGATAGTTGCTTATAGACAAGGCTACATTTTTAGAAATTATCCATGGGATATATGGCGAATCTTTTTGATTGCCTCTGCTGCTCTGCTGCTGCAAAGCGCTGTAAACATGATGAATAACTATTTTGAAGAAGATGCCTCTGAAGAAATCCTTAAGTCAAGAGATTCATACTTTCTGAGGTACAAAAGAAGCCGGGAGGAAATCTTGTACTTCAAGGTAGGGATAATGTTTTATATAGTATGTGCCGCTATCGGATTATACTTGTTCTTCTGCAGCGGAGTACAGCTTTTACTTATAGAAATTGCCGGAGCCTTCTTTGCCTATGCTTACGCCGGAGAACCCTTCAGCTATAAAAAGTATGGTTTGGGTGTTCCCATGTCTTTCATAATGATGGGCCCCTTGATGGCCTATGCCAGCTACTATATCTTTTCAAAGGCCTTTTCGGCGGAGCCGGTGATATATTCCTTTACACTTGGCCTGTATATTCCTGCAATTTTGCTGGCCAATGAACTGAGGGATTATGAGGAGGATAACCGCAGAGGTATCGGAACCTTGACTGTCCGCATCGGTTATAGTAATGGAAAAGCCTTGTATTTCCTCCTCCTTTTATTTTCATATATAAATACAATAATCCTGGCGGTACTTAAATTTATTCCTGCTGCCTCCATAATTGTTCTTTCCACAATACCATTGATGAACAAAATAATTAAGACTGCCGGAAATAACAGGAAACAGCTTATACCCGAGACCGCCAGGCTTTATTTAATTTTTTCCATAGAGATTTTTTCTGTATTGGTGCTTTTTAAATGATTGCAAATTAATGTAGAACGCCGGTCTTGATTGTCAAGCCGGCAATTGTGGATACCATTCTCGCTTATAATTGGAAGGCTTCTTTTTTTCTCCCATTAGCCCGGCATAACAGCATGGATTAACCTGCCTCCCATTTTACCCAGTGCAACTGAAAGTCCAAGTCCTATTGTAGAAAAAAGAAATATAAGCAGTCTACCTCCACTACTTGTATAGTCGGTCCCCAGAAATAAACAAAGAACAATCAGGGAAACAACAAACAGTGCCGTTCCCAGAAAAATCTTTATTTTGAGCCAGGGAGGAGTCAGCTTTTTGAAGCGTACTTTCCCGTCGTATACTCCTGTGGCGGAAGCAATTACAACTGTAACAGGAAAAAAGTACGCCAGGATCAAGTTTGTTGTCATCAAATCTGCACCGAAACCGCCGCCAAATATGAAGGAAAGTACGGTAAACCCTACCAGGAATACTGCAATTGCTTCGGGAAAATGGACGGTTATGGGATGAAAATGCAAGTCCAGTATTGCGGACCGTTTTTCACTTACCTTCGACTTATATTCAACAAAAGCTGTTTTAGGCACTCCACAAGCAGGACAAACATCCTTCAGCTCCTTTTCCTCCATAATAAATCCGCAAACCTTGCAAATGACCAACTTTTTCATTACAAGCCTCCTATCTATCAATATTAGAATTCTTACGCGGCATACCATTGGGGAAAGGGTAATTCCTTCAGCGATAAACCAAACCTCAATGGCATCTCCAAAGGTCCCTACAGTATTTATTATGACTCTCTTTTCCGCATTATTCCTGCAGGGAAAAGTTATAAAAAAGGCTGCATTTCTGCTGCTGTTCACTAACTATTTAAATCCTTCTCCGTGGGATTAGACCCCGTTGTGGTACTCGCAGAAGTCCGCTTGATAGCTTAATTAAATACGGCTTACACCATTATATTATTCATTGTTATATTATGTAATTTATGGTATAATATAGCACACACTTGGGCTACTATCAGAATGAATGGAGGGATAGAATTATTTATATTTAATAAAATTTCAAAAATAGTTAGTAAGGGAGGATTTTAAATGAAGCTGAAAAGGGTTCTAAGTTTTTTTACTCTGTTTTTTGTTCTTATCACGACAATTCAGTTTGGTCAGGATGGCAGGACAGTATATTCATTACCTGAAAACACATATTTAAGCGATTTGCAATACCTAAATTCCTCATATAATGCGTCCTATTTAAAGCTTAACAATTGGATTGTAAACGGAAATAAAAAACTCTTTAAAATTGGTACTCAGGAATATGAGAACGGTATAGCCTTTGATATGTACAATCATGGAAATTACTGCTACGCAGAATATAATATCGGACAAATGTATGACAGTATAAGTGGTGTGTTTGGAACCGACGACATGGATACCGGCAAAAATCAGATGATTATTTACGGTGATGGAAAAGAGCTGTACAGAAGCATGTTTGCTGAAAAAGGGAGGGAAGCCATTCCTGTACAGGTGAATGTCAAAGGAATACAGATTTTAAGAATTTATTTTGATACAAGCTATGGTGATTATCCGGTATTTTCTAATGCTGTACTACAGGTAGGTACAACCTATCCGGCCATAGTGGAGGGTAAAACAAAGTTAAGTGATGTATCTCATCTCAGTTCCTCATATGATTCACCCTTTTATAAAATAAATAATTGGGTAGTGACAAGCGGTGGTCAGAACATTGAAAAGAAGTTCAAAATCGGTACTCAGGAATATGATAACGGTATAGCCTTTAGCATGTACAATCAAGGAAATTACTGCTACGCAGAATACAATATCGGACAAATGTATGACAGTATAAGCGGTGTGTTTGGAACCGATGACATGGATACCGGCAAAAATCAGATGATTATTTACGGTGATGGAAAAGAGTTGTACAGAAGCATGTTTACTGAAAAAGGGAGGGAAGCCATTCCTGTAAATGTAAATATCAAAGGAGTACAGGTTTTAAGAATCTATTTTGATACCAGCTATGGTGATTATCCGGTATTTGCTGACGCAGTACTTCAGGTTGGTATAACCTATCCGGCCATAGTGGATGGTAAAACAAAGTTAAGTGATGTATCTCATCTCAGTTCCTCATATGATTCACCCTTTTATGAAATAAATAACTGGGTAGTGACAAGCGGTGGTCAGAACATTGAAAAGAAGTTCAAAATCGGTACTCAGGAATATGATAACGGTATAGCCTTTAGCATGTACAATCAAGGAAATTACTGCTACGCAGAATACAATATCGGACAAATGTATGA